>JAYEIA010000186.1:0-9018 GCA_034659855.1 Bacteroidota bacterium | reverse complement strand
TTGCAAGAAATATTTGAAAACATTCAAAAATAACTTCAGTTGAGGAATTAAGTGCTTGTAAAAGAATATCTATACAAGCACTTAGTCTTCATAGATTAACTAAATTTTCCGTATCTTTGTAAAAAGATTAAACATCAAAAAATATAAAAACATGACCAAAATAGCAAATCCGATATACGATGTAGTTTTTAAATACTTAATGTCTGATAATAAAATTGCTAAACTCTTAATTTAAAACCTTTTGGGCGTAGAAATAACAAATTTAGAGTTTCGCCACAAGAATTTACACCAGATCAGGAAAACAGAAATTTAACAGTTTAGAGTAGATTTTAAAGCAGAAATTATTTTAAAAACCGGCGAAAAATTAGTTGTGTTGATAGAAATTCAAAAAGCTAAATTCACAACAGATTTAATTCGTTTCAGAAAGTATTTAGGAGAACAATATGCTTCAAAACAAAATACACTGGAAACAGACGAAAAAACTCTTCCTTTGCCGATAATTACAATTTATTTTCTTGGTTATGGTTTGGATAAGAACAAAGATATTCCAAGCATAAGAGTAAAAAGACAATATCTTGATAATTACAACGGAGATAAACTTGAAGGTGAGGAAATGTTTATTGAAACTTTAACACACGACAGTATAATTGTCCAAATTCCCGCACTTAAAAAACAACGCAGAAATGATTTAGAAAAAGCATTAAGCGTTTTTGAAGCAGGTAAAGTTCAAGAAGTCAGTATAAACGAAGATGATTACCCCGAAAAATATAAATCTGTTGTAAGGCAACTTTTAAAAGCAATTGCAAACGAACAAATCCGTAAAACAATGGACGTTGAAGATGAAATTTTGGAAGATTTGGAAAAAAAAGAGCGATTAATTGCAAAAAAAAACACAATAATTGAAGAAAAAGATGAAATAATTAAAAAACTACAAAAAGAACTTGACAAACTGAAAAAGAAATAAAAACCCAATTGTAACAATATTTATAATCCATGAAATGGCTATTCCGACGTAAAAACAGACCTTTTATACAAAAAATTACCACACCCTCTTTATTTGTAATTGCCATAATTACCGGAATGCTCATTGCTCCGAAAAAAAACGTTTTTAAATACGACTACTCTAAAGGACAGCCGTGGAAATACGAGGATTTAATTTCAGATTTTAATTTTCCCATTTATAAGACCAAAGAACAAGTTAAGCTTGAAAAAGACAGTATAAAACAAAATCATTTATCCTACTTTTACATTTCTCAAAAACAAGCAAAGAATGCTCAACAGAGATTTAATAAGGACTTATTGAAGGTATTTCAATTAAAACGACACTCGTCACAAGATTCCGTACAAATACTGCGTATTGCCGAAAAGTTAAGGCATGAAATAAAATTGGTTTATGAAAAAGGAATACTAAGCCCCCGGAATATGTCCGGTTCCAACCAAATATTTTTTCTAATCGAAGAAAATGTTGCCCACACAGCTTATCCCAATGAATTCCAAAGTGAAAAACAGGCATTCCTCCGGCTTCATAAAAAAATGGACTCTTTGTCCAACAAATACAAAACAAATTTACCAAATCTACCTATAGAACACTATATTGAGCCCAATATACTCTATGATAAAGGAAAGACTGATAAAAGTTTAAAAGAAGAACTCAACACCATTTCTCCTGTTAAGGGCTTAGTCAGAAATATGGAAATAATTATTTCAAAAGGTGAGCCGGTTGATGACAGAAAATATGCTATTTTGGAATCTTTAAAAAAAGAATTTGAACAGCCGCTTCAAGATTCATCGCCGACAATAAATACAAATTTCGGACAACTCATTTTATCGGTACTGACATTTATATCCCTTTACCTTTATTTTTATCTCTATGACCCGGAAAGCCTAAAGAATGTTAAGCACACATTATATCTGTTAATCTTACCACTTTTCTTTCTGGCTCTCACGAGAATTTTTATTGATTTTGATATTACTACATTGCTTATACCGTATGCAATATTGCCGGTTGTAACCACAAACTTTTATAATGCACAAACGGCAACATTTCATCATACAATCATGATACTTTTTGTCAGCTTTTTTGTAAAAGAACCCTTAGAGTTTATTTACAGTCAATTTATCATTGGTTTTTTTGCTGCAGTAAGTATTTCAAGATTAACAAGCAGAAAACAAATACTAAAAACCGTCGGACTCATTATTTTAATTTCTGTTATCACCTTTACTTCGTTCTCTTTGTTGCGAGAAGGCAACTTTTACCGGATTAGGTTTGAGGAAATAGCACAAATCTTAGTGAGCGGAGTTTTTGTATTAATTTCTTTTCCAATCATTTATCTTTTTGAAAAACTTTTCAGCTATTTATCTGAAATGACTTTGCTGGAAATGTCTGATTTAAATCATCCGCTGCTGAAAGAATTGTCAGAAAAAGCTCCCGGAACACTGCAACATTCGCTTCAGGTGGCAAATCTTTCGGAATCTGTTGCCGTAAAAATTGGAGCCAACCCTCTGCTGACAAGGGTTGGTGCACTATTTCATGATATTGGCAAAATGGAAAAACCACAATTCTATACCGAGAACCAAATAAGCAACATAAACCCGCACGACAATATGCTACCCGCCGAAAGTGCTAAAATTATTAAAAGTCACGTCACTGCCGGTATCGAATTATCAAAAAAACACAATTTACCCAAGGAAATTCAAGAATTTATTGAGAGTCATCACGGAAACAGAAATATCACCTGGTTTTTACACGCCGAAAAGCAATTAAAAAAAGAAGAAGATATTGACTTTAAGGCTTTCACATACTCCGGACCAAAGCCAAAATCAAAGGAAGCCGCAATAGTGATGTGTACAGACTCGGTGGAAGCTTCGGCCAAATGTTTGCAATCGGTTAATGCACAGTCAATACATCAACTACTTGATCAAATAATAAATAATTTGATAGATAATAAGCAACTCGAAAATGCCGATATTACATTTCTTGAAGTTGCTCAAATGAAAAAGATTTTAGAAGAAAAATTACTGAGCATATATCACATCCGAATTCCTTACCCAAAAGAGGAAGTGTAGTATTATCCCAAAAAAATTTGTATTTCATTTAATAATACTTTCTTATTTACCGGCTTTTCTATATACTGATCGCCCCCGGCAGCAAAGCCTTTCTTTCGCTCGTTTTTCATAGCATATGCCGTCTGAAAAATAACGGGAATGTCCGGATATTTTTCCTTAAAAATTGATGTAGCTTCATAGCCGTCCATCTTGGGCATTTTGATATCCATAAGTACCAGATCGGGCAACTTTGTCTGAGCAGCCTCCAAAAATTCAACCCCATTTTTCTTCCAGATAATCTGCAAGCCTTTGTCTTTAAGTATTTCATTTAAATACAGATAATTCATTTCCTCATCCTCTACAATATAAACAACCCTATTGTCCCAGTACAAAGTCTCCTGAGAATCCCCGGAGTCAGAGTCGGCAATATTAGCTTCTGAGCTTCCGTCGGCCGAGGCATATGGTATTGTAAATGTAAATTTTGTACCCACATTTTCCTCGGAATTCACGTTCATTTCACCTCCCAACATTTTGGTCAAATTGTATGAGATAGACAGCCCTAAGCCGGTGCCTCCGTACAACTTAGTTTTACTGGCCGGAACTTTGGAAAATCGGTCAAAAATATAGCCTAATTTTTCTTTCTTAATACCTATTCCTGTATCTTTTACGAAGAACTCAATGTATGGATCTTCATCAATTTGAATAAGTGTGTACCCATAAGAAACTCGCCCCTCTTCAGTAAATTTAAACGAATTTCCCAGTAGATTTGTCAAGATTTGTTTTAATCGATAGGAATCGGATATTACAGCAAAAGGTCCTTTGTCTTTTTCCTTTTCAAGATGTAATTCAATGTGATTTTTTCCCATTCTGGCTTGATGTGCCTTAAATGTATTTTTTAAATCATCCAAAATATCATTGACATGGGCAACTCCCATATTCATTTTGACTTTTCCGGCTTCAATTTTTGAAATTTCAATAATATCCTCTATTAATTTTAATAATTGAGCGGCATTATGGTTAATTTGATCAATGTACAGCTCCTTTTTCTCTTGAGTAATATTTTCGTTTCCCAATAATTGAGAGAATCCAACAATGGCATTCATCGGTGTTCTGATTTCATGCGACATATTCGACAAAAAAGAAGTCTTCAGCTTATCAGACTCGTTCGCTTGTTGCTTTTGTTTCTTTAGTTGGCTTTGCTTTTCCTTTTGTTGGCTAATATCTGTAACAACACCCATAATTCCTTGGGTATTACCATCTTCATCATAAAGAGGACTTCTATTGACCAAAACCGAAACCACAGATTCATTTTTTAAGATCAGTTTCGACTCATTTTGAATTTCTTTTCCGGTTTTAAAAACACGTTTATTCAGTTCATCATATATAAAGGCTTTCTTGTTTGAAGTTACGATTGAGGTCGGTCGCCCGATAAGCTCGCTGCGGCTGTATCCTACAAAATCACAAAAAGCATCATTACACGCAGAGTACTTGCCGCGTTCATTCTTTAAAAATACCGGATTTGGTATTTGATTTAACATATGCTCCATCATCCCCTGCCCTTTAAATGCTCCCAGTTTAAAGGCAGTAAAACTTTGCAATAATAAATCAAGTTCAATTTTATCCACATCGTGCCTGACAAATGCTTGGGGCTGAAACTGTGCAATCTTATACCTCAATGCCCTACTTAAATCTGAAGAGATTTCAACGACAAAGCGAAAATTCTTTTCTAAAAATATTTTAAGAGCAAAAGAATCGTACCGAACCGAAGCCTTATCTCCTATAACAACAAGTTCATCCGTGAAATTCTCAAACTGCGGCAAAGTTTTTAAATCACTAATTTCATGAGTTTTATAACCCAAAGACTTTATATTTCGTTTCAGCTTGTCGGAAATATTAATGATTATCATAATCGACCCTCCTTATAGCTGAAAATCTATTCTTATAATATCCAATTGATAGCCTGGAAATAACAATTCCTCGATTGGCAGATGTCGCCGAATGAATAAATAAAATATCACTGTCGGTACGCTGTATCACAATTCCGACATGCCCTACCGGGTTTGTTTCAATATCTCTGCCGGCAAATAAAATAATATCTCCCGGTAGGCATTCATCTTTTCCTACTTCCTTTCCGACATTGACATATTGTCGTGAAATTACGGGCAAATTAAATCCATTCTTTTTAAAAACATAATGAACAAATCCCGAGCAATCAAATCCGACTTCAGGACTCCTTCCGGCATATTTGTACTTTATACCCAACTGAGATTTGGCCGTATCAACAACATTTAATGCCGATTTATGTACCGCCGTATTATCGGAGGATCTGTCGTTTTGCTTTTGTGCGCTCAAACTCGTAAAAGAAATACTTATAATTATTAGCGTCGACAATATATTTTTCATGTTCATAATTTAAAAAATTTCAGGTGTCCCCCAAAGATACATTTTTTTATTCATACAAATGATATGAAATGCATTTTTTCCGGGTCCAAATCTATTCAGCCCTTATACTACTCCCGTTCCTCGTACAATATAGAATTTAAGTTAAAGCTCATGCTTTCCAAAAAATGTCTATAGTGTACTAATTATTGGTGCCGAACATCATAGTTTTCCCGAATAGTAATTATTCGTACCGCAAGGCTATGATAGGATCAAGTTTAGAGGCTTTTATGGCGGGAAGCAAGCCCGAAAGAACGCCTACAACAAAGCATAAGATAACCGCAAAAATTATTTCAAACCAAGGCACAACAAAATTACTGCCAATGGCAAAAGATACAATATTGCCAATGAACAATCCCATTATAATTCCCAATACACCTCCAATTTGTCCGATAAATACAGATTCAATTAAAAACTGCTTGCGAATGACTCCGGAGCCGGCCCCCAAAGTCTTCCGTAAACCTATTTCTTTGGTTCTTTCGGATACTGACACCAACATCATATTCATCAGACCAATGGCGGCTCCAAAAAGTGTAATAAACCCAATAATTCCTGCAGCAAATGTAACATAGCCGATATTATCAATCAACAGGTTGGCCAAATTATCACTTCGTATAATTGCAAAATCTGTTTCATCCTTTATATCAAGTTTCCTTATTTGCCTGAAAACCCCTTCAGCCTCACCCGTTGCCGCTTGTATCTCAACATCAAGATTGGGCACTACGCTTATCTTAAATGAGCGGTTAGTCATCGAATAATATTGACGCGCATTAGTCAATGGAATCATCACCAGCCGGTCATCACTAAATCCCATTGAGGAGCCTTTAGACTCCGTATAACCAATAACTTTATAGTGTTTCCCGGATATACGAATAATTTCACCCAAGGGATCTTTTTCCTCAAATAATTCATGTTTTATTTCAGAGCCGAGAATTGCCCGGTTGAGACCCGATTTAATTTCAGATTCCGTAAAGTTTCTTCCGTTTTCTAAGGTGAATCCTCCGGCAAGTAGGTAGTGGTTATCTACCCCTAAAACAGGAATATTGGGATCCGACTCCTCTTCCTTATACTTTGCTGTGGCAATTGAAGTTACCCGTGAATGTATCGAAACTTTGGCGGGAAAATCAAACTTGTTCTTAAATTTATTGGCTTGTCTGTATGTTATTTGAGGGTTATTCTTTCGGCGTTTTCTTTCGCCGCCCATTTGAATATTCATCTCCCGACTCTGAATTACAAAAGAACCGGCTCCCATTTGAGTAAACTCACTGCTTATACTTTTTTTGACGGCCTGTGTTGCTGTAAGAATTCCCGTTAATGCAGAAATACCTACCGCTATAATTAAAACGGTAAGTATAGTGCGTAAAAGATTGGATCGCATAGAATTCCATGCAATAACAATATTTTCATACAGGAAATCATTTCCTAACTTCATTTTTTTTAATCACTTCCCAAAAAGAAACTTAACAGACGAAGTATTTCAAGATACAACCAAACTAAGGTTACAACCAAGCCAAAACTAAAATACCATTCGAAAAACTTAGGCAAATTAGATTTTGCACCTTTTTCAATATTATCAAAATCCAAAATCAGCATCAATGAGGCAATACCAACAATTACCAACTGGATGCCTATACCCATCCATCCCATGCTGTGTAGCTCAACACCGCCTCCGAAAAAGCCGGCGACTAAGTTCAGAACATAAAAAACTATTACACCGCCAAGGGCAACCATCATACCGCGACGAAATTTTGGAGTAGCTCTGATGGTACCACTTCGATAGGCGAATAACATGACAAAGAAAATCCCCAAAGTTAATCCAACGGCTTGCATCACAATGCCGTTAAAAGCTGCTTCATAGTAACCGGAAATTGCTCCGAGCATCAAGCCTTCAAATGCAGCATATACGGGCGCAGTATATGGTGAATGGTGTGGTCTGGCAATGGTATAAAATGCCAAAATCAAACCGCCTATTAAACCCGTCCATATATAGGTTGAAGAAGTTTGGCCGTATGTCCAGCCCAAATATCCGGTCGCCAAAATAATACCGAACATTATCAAAGTTTTATTCAAGGTTCCGTCAATAGTCATTGCTCTATCCGATGTATATTCTCTTGTTTCGGCAATTTTCCTTAACTTGGCATCGGCTATTGCCGGATTTGAACTTTTACCTAATCTCATAATCTGTTTTTTTTATGTTTAATATTAATATATTCGAAAATTTTCATGAAATTAATAAAAGGAACTAACACGTACAAAAAAATCACTATTTTTAACTAAAATTATGCATTTTTGAGTTCAGTTTAAAAAGTTATAAAGTTGAAAGTTTATAAAGTTAAAGTGCTAAAATTAAGAGTTTTAAATTAATTTAATAACCGTCATATTAAATTGCCTTTTGTCAATAAGTTTTTAAAAATTAATATTCTGCACCTGACAGGAATTTGTATCCGGCTAAATCCTGTGTGGCGAAAACACCGCACAGGTGCAGATATGAAATATAATGTGGCAGGGAAAATTGTCTGTAACCGCATTTATATAAGTCGTTTGTTATTGTAAAATAATTTATAAAGTCCTGATAATTAAGCATACAACTTGCTTTACTAAAAGAAAACATACTTTTCAGACCGGACTCAATAAACCAAAAAAGACATGGTACTTTCTTGAGCAATAAAGTCAGTAAAACTCGAATAGTGCTAAAAAAACAACAATATTATTACTTTCGCACAGGTTTTTTTATTTTAGCACAATAGGAGTTATAACCTTCATAAAAGCATTTGTCAATATTCTGTAAAAAAAAAGGCATTAAATTTGCGTAAAATGAAGCGGGATTGCATTATTTATAGAAATTAACACTCAAGTATTAACAAAAACCGGTGTTTTGAAGACAAAGATTTAAGAAAACTTATGAGCGACAAGGATTTTTATTTTCATTCTGTGATTAAACATTTTATTCTGTATATTTGCATGAGAACTTAAATTATACAACAGAAATCAATCAAATGCGTTATTTAAATAAATTCAAACGAAAAAATAATGAGTAGGAAAAGACAATTAATAACGGTATTATTACTTATACTTATTTCAACAACATCGGTGAGTGCTCAGAGTGTTGCAAAAATGATATTGGTGGAAGGAGGACAGTTCACCATGGGTACAACTTTGGGCGAAAAAAACGAAGCCCCGGAACATCAAGTTATTGTCAGTTCATTCTATATCGCTGAGCATGAAGTTACTGTTGCACAATATAAGGAGTACATAGCTGCTATTGGAGAATCCTTGCCCAGACCACCCGATGAAGCATGGATGAAAACTCATATGCATACCAGAAAATTTTATACTTCTCCTGCAAAAACTTGGTGGGGCTGGCAATCCAACTACCCCATTCATCACATAAATTGGTACGATGCAATAAAGTATTGTAACTGGCTGAGTACAAAAAAAGGTCTGCAAAAATGCTATTCGGAAGATCCCAAAGGCGGCTATCTCTTTGAATCTTCAAAAAATGGTTACCGGTTACCTACTGAGGCAGAATGGGAA
>JAYEIA010000185.1:0-1783 GCA_034659855.1 Bacteroidota bacterium | reverse complement strand
CTTTTCCTCCCGGCGGAAAATTCTCTATAGACTTTGTTTCGAAAACAAAAACAGAATCTGCCGAAAGGGAATCATTCAAGAGGTAGATATTTACATAGCCTTCATTGTTAAATTGCCTGAAGACAATTACCCGTCGGCGGTTATCGTAGCTGATGTACCCTTTATTGGTTTGGTGTTCGCCTTCGGGATGCTTTTCGGAAAGAGCGAACTTTGAATCGTTGCTCACCTCAATATATGTAGTGCCCATTACGAAGCGGAATACAGAATTAATCTCGGATGAATCGTTTCCGAAACCTTCCCCTCGCCCGGTCCATTCTCCGATCAAGGAATTAAACCGTGCCAACGGATTGGCTTGCCCGAACAAGTGCCCGAACGGCAGAATTAATACCAATGATATGAGCATGACTTGCTTTATTGTCCTCATAATTTTATTTGCCGTAACCAATTATAACTGCTTTCTAAAATCCTTTTTGTTTCATCATGCGGTCAAGCTCTCGCCACGTTTTTCCCTTACTGAAATTTGCCGCTGTTTGGGGCAAAATTTTTTCGATCAATACTTGATGCATTCCTAATCGTTTGATTCTTTTTTTCAAAATTGCTCGATTTTTATTTTCTTCTGCTATCATTCCCGCATACAAAACAGTGAACCATTTTTCGGCCATAGCCCTGTCTTCTGATCTGTAACTTTCTGCAATTTCATCAATAAGTGCTTTAACTTTATCACTTATCGTTGATGTTGTCCGGTCATAAATTTTTACAAAATCATTGTACACTTTCCGGGCAGAATACTTTTCGGATAATTTGAGCAAATCCGAAAAATAGTGAACATCCCGCGGAGCTTTCCTATACCCGTCAGAATTTACAACATACACACACCAATGATCAAAATTGCCTTGGTCAAAAACAACTCGGCCGTTATTTGAAATTTGTTTAATTAATCGCTCCATTTGAATTTTTCTGATGAATATCCCCCCCTCTGGGATTGTTCCGAAATAACTTCGTTTAAAACTGTCAATTTATTTCATCACCATCCCTCAGTAAGCTAAATTATAACATTTGGTCACAATTTCACAGAAAGCAGAGCAAATTTTACAAACAGATTGTGAAAATTTTATATTTTTACAAAAAACAGCAATTACTCATGGTAAAACGTACAAGAGAAATAAAAAGACCCGGCAAAGACAAAAAGCCGACCCCAAAACATCAAAATAAAGAAGTGAATCATAGCCGGAAAGTCAATTCTGACAACCGCTTGACTGAATTTTTACAAAAGAATATGTTTGCCGTATTTTTTGTTCTGCTTGCGGTATTACTTCTTATTGTTTTTCGCGATTATATTTTCATGAACAGCTTGTTTTTGTTCAAAGATATTGGCAGCGATACCATTAATACTTTTTATCCTTCCTTTGTTTTGAATTCCGAATTGGCGAAAGCCGGGCTCCATTATACATTTCGCTCGGGTATGGGAGCGGAAGCCGGTGGTTTTGACGCTATTGGAAATGATGCCGTTCGCTTGGTATTAAATCCTTTCAGTACATTACTATATACATGGGAAAGTACAGCTATTGCCTATGGATTGGGAATAACCGAGCTATTGAAAATACTTACGGCAGGTATAATTTTTTATTTCTATCTTAAAAGTATGCCACTACAAAAGACGACGGCTGTTTTCGGAGCTTTGGCATTCACCTTTTCCGGATTTATGATGGGCGGTGCAGGCTGGTATCTGCACAGTATTCATTGGGTTTATGTTGCCTTACTTTTATTTGGGTTTGAGCAAGCA
>JAYEIA010000184.1:0-9083 GCA_034659855.1 Bacteroidota bacterium | reverse complement strand
TTTTTTTGATGAGATTTTTATTTTTTTAAATTTGGTGATGCCACTGTATCAGCGAATTAAAAAAAATAAAAATATCGCAAAAAAAAACATTTCTAATTTTGGGTATTTCCGTTCAGACACTAATTATAAAACTTTTGAATATGAAAGCAAGAAACTTAACATCAATATTATTATGGTCAGCCGTTATATTTGGTTTGGTAATAATGAGTTGTGCACAAAAGCAAACGGCAAATACTGCAACGGCAGAAAAACCGGATGTAAACTCGAAACAGCCTATTTTTAAAACCATCAATTTTATATCTGCCGACAGCCTTACAATTACTGCCGATTTGTATATGACCAAAGATGAACAAGCCCCGTTTATTATTTTGTTTCATCAGGCCATGTTCAGCCGAGGGTCTTATCGGGAGATAGCACCGAAACTCAATCAATTGGGATTTAATTGTTTGGCGGTAGATCAACGTAGCGGAAATCGAAGTCGAGGAGTTATTAATTTGACACATAAAGCGGCTAAAAAGTCTCATCTGAAAACAAAATATGCCGATGCTTATCCGGATTTGGAAGCGGCATTAAATTTCGTAAAAGAAAGTTACAACTCGGAAACTCTGTTGGTGTGGGGCAGTTCATATTCAGCAGCCTTGGTATTTGTATTAACAGCAGATTACCCGTCTTCTATTGATGGCGTGTTGGCGTTTTCTCCCGGAGAATATTTTTCGTTTCGGGGGCAAAAAATAGAAGATTTTTCGGCAAAAGTGAATTGCCCGGTTTTTATTACTTCGGCAAAATCCGAAAAAAAGGATTGGATTTCAATATTCAACAAAACAGCAGGTAAAGAAAAGACCGGTTTTGTGCCGCAAGTGGAAGGACAGCATGGTTCTAAAGCTCTTTGGTCGAAAAATTTCGGATATGAAAGCTATTGGGAGGCCGTAAACAAGTTTCTGGAGCAGTTTTAAACTGAATTAAAAGCCTTTGTCGGAGACAAGCATGCGTTCAGTTTAAAAAGTTATAAAGTTGACAGTTTATAAAGTTAAAATGCTGAGAATAAGAGTTTTAAGTCAGATACAAAATATTGGCTTTAGTTTAAAATGACGTTGCTTTTTCGGAGGTTGAGCGAAGTCGAAACCGGTTTCGGGGCTTGTTTTACAAACAACATGCTCAACCTCCGAAAATTTGAATATTATCTTGTAAAAACCTTATAATCATCATATTCAAAATAACACCGCTATTCTGAACTATAGCCAAAATATTTTATAAAGTACTGATAATTAAATGGGTAGCTTGTTTTGCTAAAATAAAACATACCAGACAGGATTCAAGCAGGCTTATAAAAATTAAAAAATAGGAAGAGACGTCCGGCATAATTGTGAATAATTTTCTACTCAATTGAATGTTTGAGACCTCTAACAGGAAACTCAAGTTCAAAGCAAACCCCTTGTTCTGTATTATAAACGGAGATATCTCCTTTATGACCTTTCATGTAGGTGTAGCAGATAGATAAACCTAAACCGGTTCCTTCACCGGGAGCTTTCGTAGTAAAGAAAGGATCAAAAATTTGAGTCAAATCAGATGTTTTAATGGACTCTCCGTTGTTTTCAATTTTGATCTGAGCCCGGCTGTTTTTTTCAATTGTAGAGATCCGAATCAGCTTTTGCTTGCCTTTTACAGAGTTTAGTGCAAAAAGAGCATTTTCAATTAAGTTAATAATAATTTGGTGAACTTCTTCGGTAAAAACAGGAATTTCTTTTTGAAGTTCATAGGATTTTGAAATCGTAATATCCTCCGGTATCATCTTGTTCATGAACAATAAAGTATTGTCAATGATCTTATTAAGGTTGACAGTCATTTGTTCATTCGCATTTTTGCCGGAAAATGTCATCAGGGCTTTTACAATTTTTGTACTGCGTGCCAGTCCTTCCTTTATGGCTTCAGTTGATTTTTTAAAACGTTGCTCAGTCGAAGCATCAAGAAAATTTTCTGATTTTTTTTGAATAGACTCAAGCAAAAATAACCCGCCGCTAATATAATTAAGCGGATTGTTCAATTCATGTGCAACTCCTGCCGTGAGGGTATGCATGGATGCCATTTTTTCAGATTGAATCAACTGATATCTTGTTTCTTTTAGTTGTTCAATTGTAGATCTGAGCTCTTCAGTCCGGTGTTTTATGATGACCTCCAAATTTCCTTGGTGATTTCTTAATTCCTTTTGTGTTAGGAACTGAATAAATGAAATAGTAGTAACAGTAGCTGTAAAAACAATTTCATACCATAATTCAGAAATTATTTCTGAATAATAGTTCATTAGATCCAAATGCTCAAGTCTTCCCAGCAAGTAGTCGGTTCCGATGAGTATAGGAATAAGCAGTAATAGATAAAACGGAATGACATATAATAACCAAAATAAGCCCGAAAGTAAAGTTTTTAGTTTTAGTTTTACGATATATTGATACACGTACCAACTAATAAACAGAGAAACTGAATGCATGACAACAGATGAAATATATGAAGTATCGCCGGGAATTGTCAGTGAGCTGATAAGACTGATACCAATAGTATAATAGGGGTTCGAGAGATATAAAACACTAAGCAGTGCAGGAACCTCTCTAAAATCTCCGTAAACTGATTCGACACCCGGAACACCAAATCTTATTAAACCAAGTAGTGCAGAAAGAAATCCAAAGAACAACATGTAAAATATGTCTCTTGAAAGCTTTGTTTTCAAGTACTTTTCACTAAGCTTGTTTATCATTCTTGGTGTGTTGTGTTTAAAATACTATGAGTCGGAAGTCTGAGACAGTACTTACGAATGTATATGCAAATTTAGAAAAAAATGGGGGTAAACCAATTAATATTCAGTCTTTGAACGGAAACTATGTAATGTAAGTATAACAATAGTTTCATGCTTATTTTATATTTGAATGTTTTTGTCATTAAATAGTCATTATACTGTCATTTTCAAAAACTTATAAAAAATGACTATCACCGGCAGCAAAGCAAATGACAATAAATGATGATTACTCAAAGTCAAAGACAACACTATAAGTCTGTGTATCTGTCAATTATACTATTCCGTCCAGGCACTGTTTAAGAACGGATTCGAAATAAATTATGATAGTTTGGTAAAGTTATTTTGTTTCCGTTCCTTAACAACAAACCATTTTTGTTTCTTTAGTGAACAAGGTATAGTACTTTTGACTCCGAATATGTTTTTATATACTTTAAACGGTGAGTCCACTCCGAAAACACCGTTTTTGGAAAATCTTGTAAATACAAAAACAGTATTGTGCTAATAATAAGAACTTTATGATTTAACAAAAACATGTAAATCTTGTCAATTCTGTCAAAAAAGACTTTTCGGAGTACACTCAACGGTTAATAATTTTACCTTTATAAACAGTGTATTTGTTGAATAGCAAGGCATTGTATCATTATATCATTAAATAATTAAACCATTTAAAGTATAAACATTTAAAAAAATATAGAAAAAAACGTAAAACTTAAAGTCTATGTTTATTTTTGCAACACATAAAAAAAATTAGATTTATGAAAACTGAATTGTTTAATAAAATATTCAAAAACTGTATTGCAAATTATCACAAGACGGATAATGTTGATCAACCCATAGAAAATCCACATCCGGCAAAATCATTGGAGGCTTTGCTTTATGAAAAGAGCTGGGTGGATACCGTGCAGTGGCATCTCGAAGATATTATAAGAGATGAAAACATAGAGCCGGCTCATGCTTTAAAAATTAAACGTCGTATAGACAAATCAAACCAACATCGCACGGATATGGTTGAACAAATTGATGATGAAGTTTTTGAAAAGTATAAAAATACAGAATTGAGTAATAATGCCCGACTTTCTACCGAAACGGCAGGCTGGGCTATTGATCGCCTGTCTATCTTGAATTTAAAACTCTATCATATGAAAGAAGAGGCAGACAGAGAAAATATTTCGGAAGAACTAAGAGATAAGAATACCTTTAAGTATAATGTCTTACTTCAGCAGTCCGAAGATTTATCAAAAGCCATTGATGAATTGATTGCTGATATGGCATCCGGAAAAGTTATAGCCAAAACATACAAGCAAATGAAAATGTATAATGACCCGGAGTTAAACCCTGTCTTAAGAAAACAAAAGTAACGGTCGAAAACAGCCAACGATAAATGAGAACAATACTTGTCAGCAGGTTTTCTGCTTTTGGTGATGTCATAATCTCTGTAAAGGTTTTAAAAGCCGTTTTGGAGCAGAATCCTGATGTAAATATTATTTTACTGACCAAAAAGCCGTTCGCTTTTTTGTTTGCTGATATTTCAAGACTGTCAGTCTCAGCTCCTGCTCTAAATGGTAGGCACAAAGGAGTCCTTGGGTTGTACAAGTTAAGCAGAGAACTTAAAGACAGCAATATTGAGGCTTATGCAGATATACATGATGTTCTGAGAACCAAAGTTTTGAGTTTATTTTTGTGTTTACAAGGCATTAAAATCCGAAAAATACGAAAAGGCAGGATAGCTAAAAGGCGGTTAACCCGTAGGCATAACAAAATACTAAAACCGCTAAAGAACAGTGCTGAACGATATGCCGATGTTTTTAGAAAATTGGGGCTTACAGTTGATTTATCACAAGTTAGTTCTTTGGCTGTTCGAGTCTCCGAAAAAATTTCTTCAAATTTCTTGAATTCAAAAGTTACGAAGATTGGAATTGCCCCATTTTCAGTACATAAGCAAAAGGAGTATCCTAATGAAAAAATGGTTGAGCTTATGGAGTTATTGAGCCAAAAAGGCGTTCATGTTTTCATCTTCGGTGGAGGAAAAAAAGAGGAACAGCGAGCAAACAAAATGATTGCCGGTATTAAAAATGCTCAAAGTATAATAGGTAAATACAGTTTGCCGGAAGAACTACAAATAATTAGTCTCATGGACGGTATGCTGACCATGGATTCGGCAAATATGCATCTGGCAAGCTTAACTGATACCGAAGTTTACACTATTTGGGGAGCGACACATCCCTTGGCGGGTTTCGGTCCGTTTCAAAATCCAAATTACCATACCATTCAACTCCCTGCCGAGGAGTTGACGTGCAGACCATGTTCTGTTTACGGCAATAAGAAATGTTTTCGGGGTGATTTGGCTTGTTTATATAATATTAATCCTAAAGATATTGTGCAGAAGTTGTTATAAATATCTACGGCTTGTTGAAAAATTCAGAAGCACATTAATTTTGTGATTTTATTATATATCTTTGTGGCTATAGTTTAGAATAGAGGTGTTATTTTGAATATGATGATTATAAGGCTTTTACAAACAACATGCTCAACCTCCGAAAAAGCAACGTCATTTTAAACTATAGCCATCTTTGTATTTAATAGCAAGTGTATAAAGTTTTTGATAAACAATTGCAAACGTTTTTCAGCAAGCGCCAATTACGAAAATTTAACCTTCAATAGTTCTATTGTACCGGCACTATTTTTGCTTTTCTATACAACTATACATTTTAAAATATCCAATATGCATACAATTATTGACTACTTTAAGCCAAATAAAGAACAATCACTTTTTGAAGATCAAAAGAATAATATTCTGATAATATTGGGATACATCGGAATCGTTTTTATTTTATTTAGTTTGGGAAATGAATTAGTTTCACAAACCGAAAACTCTATTATTACTATAATTTCGGATTTAGTATTGGGAGTTTTTGTCATTATCGTTCTTTTTATTTTGAAAATATATGGTATCAGACTTGCCGGAAATGTATTCTCGTTAGGCTTGGTTTTTATTTTAGCAATTTCAATTAATATCTTGAACAATGAAGTTCCGGCAATGTTCAAGTATTTGCAAGGATTTTATATAATATTAGGTGTATTTTCTTTGGGTATTTTATTTGCCTCCAAGAACATAATACTAATAAACTTCGTAATAATACTTGCATCCACTACAAGAGTGTTTTTATTTGCTTTAGAGCAAAATCCGGAACAATCTCAAATGTTACGTTCAGGTTATATCAGTCATACAATGGCTTTGGCAGGTTTGATGGTATCTGTTTATTTTGCACAACAATTAGCTGTTAAGGCTGTTAATGCCGCTCAGAGAGATGCAAAAAACAGTGAAGAAAAAAACCGGAAACTTATTTCTGTATTTAACAAAATAAAAGAAGCCTCTGAGACTTTAACCCAATCGTCTACTGAGTTGAATAATTCGGCAAGTAAATTAAGTGCAAATTCTTCAGAACAAGCTTCTACTACCGAGGAAATTGCTGCATCTACTGAGCAAATGTTGGCCATAATAAGTTCGAACACACAAACAGCTCAAGATTCAAGTGTAAAATCTGCTGAAACTTCTGAAAAAATGGGGATGACCCGTGACAGCACTTCTCGAGCTTTGAAATCGATGGCTGAAGTTAGTGAAAAAGTTTCAATTATTTCTGTGATTGCATCAAAAACAGATCTACTTTCTATTAATGCAGCTATAGAAGCCGCCAGAGCCGGAGAAGCCGGAAAAGGATTTGCCGTAGTGGCTAATGAAATAAAAAAATTGGCCGATAAAACAGCAATTGCCTCTAAAGAAATTCAGCGATTAACAAACGAGAATAAACAAATTTCTAAAGAATCCACTCAAAGTTTGAATTCTGTTATTCCTGAAATAATAAGTAATGCAGAAAGTGTTCAAAATATTGCCGTTTCAAGTCTTGAACAACAAAACGGTGTAGAATCTATCAATGAATCCGTTCAACAATTGACAGACATAACTACTCAAAACTCAGCTGCAGCTGAACAAATGTCTGCATCTGCCGAAGAACTGGCTGTTCAATCTGAAATGCTCAAGGAATTAATTGATGAAGATACGGATAATTCAGAAATACATAATGTTGAAGAGGACAAAGACTTAGAAAACAAAACCAATAAAACGAGTTTTATCGAAAAAACTAACAGCAATAAAAATGAGCATACCGATGATAACGTCATAAACTTGTCTGAAAATAAAAACACGGATGATGATTTTGAGAATTTTTAAATTGTAAACGTTTGCGGAGTCGTTTGCGGTAATTTTTTCTTGCTAAGCCTTGATTTATAGAATGTTTTACTATATCTTAATTCCAAAATTAAGAATTATATAAGACATTTTTATGAAAAAAACAGCTTTACAATTTTTGTTTCTGATTATTATTATTCCTGCATTTTCGCAAGTACATACAAGTTATTTGTGGCATCTGCAACAACCCATTTATTGGCCGGAGCAAGGAGGCTCAGAACATTATCAAGCGGTTAAAGAATCGCAGGATATTAAAAATGCAGGAGGTAATCAATACGGAACAGGAGTTTCACACCCTACAAATGATTTATATGATATATTCAGCAAACAAGACCGAGTTAATATATATCAACACAGAGCAAAAGAAACTGTAGATGCCATACGCTGGCTGCCCGAAGCAGGTGCTCAGGTAAACTATTCAGGCTGTCTAATTGAAAACGTAAACAGCTTGGGCGATAATAACCAGTGGGGATATTATTCTTCATGGGCAAATAATTTTCAAACTGCAAGAGAATGGCAAACCTCCGGCGGATATCCCAGATTGGATATAGTAGGATTTACTTTTCACCATGCAATAGGTCCTTTGATTAGCGAAAGAGCTTTCAGAAAAGAATTGCAAACACATAAATATATATACGGAAATACTTTCGGAACAAGTCCCGATTACACAAAAGGATATTGGCCCGCAGAATGCTGTTTCTCCGAAAGAAATATAAAAGTATTGCAAGAAGAGGGTTTTGAATGGTCAGTCGTTGCAAACAGCCATCTTTCCAGAACGTTAGCCGACTATCCTCTTCATTACGGAACTAACGGATGTAATATTTCACCGCCAAACCAAGCCGACAAAGTTTCAACCAACGGTACAAATTGGTGGAGCGGTCAAATAGATGGCAGAGGCGGAGAATTTGCCGCACCCTATTGTTATCAAGCACATAAAGCTCAGTATATTGACCCTGAAACAGGAAGTCAGTATCTTTTGGATGTGGTTCCCATGGCAGATGTATTGAGTTACAGAGACGGATATTCGCAGCAAGGAACCGGAACAATAGAAGAAAATATTCAACCCTATGACGACGCTTCACATCCGTCAATAGTACTTTTTGCACACGACGGAGATAACGCATGGGGCGGGGGAGCAAGCTACTATCAAGAGGCTGTGCCTTCATTTGTCAGTCAAGCTAATAATGTAGGGATTGTTCCTACTACTGTTCAGCAATTTTTGAGCGATCATGCAGTTCCCTCAGACGATATTGTACATGTTGAAGATGGTGGCTGGGTAAATGCTGCCAACGATTGGGGGCATCCGCAGTTTATAAATTGGCTGTGGCCTTTATATAATTCTTCAACCTATGAATTTGATCCTGACGCATGGACAGAAGATGCACGAAATTGGGCAGTAATAACGGCGATAGATAATTATGCCTGTATGGCAGAAGACCTTGAAGGAACTCTTGATTTGAATGATATTGTTTATCCCTCAAGTTCTTCTACGGAAGCTGAACTGGCTTGGCATTACTATTTGCCTGCACTTACCAGCGGATATATGTATTACGGCAGTGCCGAAGATATGGAGGTGAAACAAACCATAGCAGGAAACAACGCTATTGAACATGCTCAAAATGTAATCGACAATTATCCCGGAACAGACAATACTCCGCCGGCAGTTTTTATTCCGCAGCGGTTTCCTTATAATCCGGGCGGACGAGAATTCGGTCCCATATACGGGTATCAAGAACATATCAGCTCACAGGATTTTACTGTTTGGACTTATGCTCATGATGTAAACGGAATACAATCGGCAGTATTAAAATATAGGGTTGATACAGGAGATGAAATAAACGCACTTGATGATAATGAAAATGATACTTATGCCGGAGGAACCGGTGTTACTGCGTGGTATTCAATAAATATGACAGAAAAAATATTAGATCCTGAATATGAAGGAGGAAACAGTCAAGTCGATTTTTTTGTAATTCCTGATGCTATTGCAAATCTATATTATGCCGAAATTATCGGACTATCAGATACACTAACAGATTACTATGTAGAAAT
>JAYEIA010000183.1:0-9160 GCA_034659855.1 Bacteroidota bacterium | reverse complement strand
CATAACCGGAAATTTGAATATTATCTTGTAAAAGCCTTATAATCATCATATTCAAAAAAATACCTCTATTCTAAACTATAGCCACTTAGTCTTAAGATATTTTTTGACAAGCACAGCCCCAAATTTTAGGAAACAGAAAAAAAGCCGACAGCGAAAACTGTTGGCTTCTTTATAAGAGTGCTTAGTATACTCATTTCAGCTTAGATCTATCGACCTGTTTATGACTTTGGATACAGAGCTTAGTTTTTAAAACCTACAATAACGGCAATACAGCCGGTTTGTATATTATTCGCATCGCCGGGCATGGGTATTGTTGCCGAAATAATTAAATTTTGATTTTGTTGAGAAGTAAATTCCCAGCTGTTTGTATTGTTATTTTTCTTGCTGTCAAAAATAACTTGTTGTTGAAAGTTAACGACTTTAAAATCCGGTTGTGGTATATTATCAGCCCCCACAACGACAATTTTGTATGTTTTTCCCTTAAAGAAAGATTTATAAACATCCATATTATCACCTTCACTCAAAGGCAAAGCACTCAGTCTTCCTTCGGGAATGTAAGTTGCGGTATCAAGAGTTGTAAATCCTTTTGATTTAGCAAAGTTCAAACATTGACTGTACGCCTGGCCTGAGTTAAGAACAAAAGCAACCAAAATGAGTACAAGTATTTTTATATTTTTCATACGTAGTAAATTTCTAATTTATAATTGAATTTATTAAGCAGTATATCTTGTCCTAATATCTTTAATAGCAGTACAAAAATCTTTAAAATCTTTATTAGAAGGGTTTTCTCCCATTTTTTTGTACAACAGGCTTATTTTTTCAAAATCTGCTTTTAAATCTTTAAGGTTTACATCTTTTTCAGCTTGATCCAACATTCGAGTCATAATTTCTACAGAAATTGCCTGATCCAAAATACTTCTTGTTAAGTCCGGATATTTTTCCGGCAAACCATCGGTATACGATATAGCTATATATTGTGCTTCTATCCATCCTCCGACAAGAATCATGGCCATAATATCATGGCGTTTGTTTTCTAATAGATACGCATCAGTATTCATAAATGTTTCATTTATAATGCGAATTAACCGGTCTTTGTCCGGTTTGCCTTCTAATATAATCTTGGCTTGCTCTTCCCCAATAGCATTATCAATACCTAACTCTTGAGAGATTCTTTCGGTCAAGTCAAAGTATTCTCTGCTGATTTGATTTTTTTCATAATATCCGGCATAGCTCAAATCTGCAATATAAATTCCAAGATTAATTGCTAATCTTTTATTTGTACTGTATTTTGTATGATTATCGGTTGAATTCAGGTAATCTGCATTGAATGTCAGATTAGGATTGTCAATTAACAAGCCGGCCATATCCGAGGGGGCCGGTACAGAATACATGATGTTGTCCGTAGCCTGCTCCTCTAAAACAGAATCGGTTATAAGAACGCCACCCGAATTATCCGGATCGGACTCGCAACTGCCAAGGAACAATGAGCTAAACATTAAAGACAAAATGCTTATTTTCAAAGTTCTCAAATAAATGTGTTTCTTACGCATATAATAATGGTTTAGATTTGTACTCAAAGATACATTATTATTCTATTATATAAAAAAATGATAGTTAAGATTTGATTAAAAGTATGATTTTGTTGATAACCTATTTTAAAAAACACATATTTTGAGATATACGAGCTATTTAAATGATTTTCAAGATTTTTTGCGAACAAGCAAAAACCAAAGGCAAAAGAACGAGTTTAAAGTGTCAAGTTATTTCGGAACAATCCTTAAGAACCAAATCTATTTATTGATTTTCGGAAAAATAATTATCTAAACTCCTTTGAATACGTTCGGTAACATTTTCGCCGGACTCCGGCTTGAAATCATGCCCGGAAATTTTTTCAAAAAGCTCAATATATCGCTGAGATACTTGAGAAACAAAACTCTCGGGTAATGAGGGAGCATGTTGTCTGTCTTCTCCCGAAAATCCTTGCTCCAGCAACCATTCTCTCACAAATTCTTTTGATAATTGTTTTTGAGGCCTGCCGTTGTCAAAATTTTCTTGATAGTTCTCCGAATAAAAATATCTCGAAGAATCCGGGGTATGAATTTCATCGATCAGATAGATTTGATCATCCTTTTTTCCAAATTCGTATTTGGTATCAACCAGTATTAATCCTCTTTTTTCTGCTTCCTGTGTTCCTCGTTCAAAAAGCTTCAAACTATATTCTTCAAGTTTTTTATAGTCTTCTTCCGAAACCAAGTTTTGAGCAATTATTTCTTCTCTTGAAATTTCTTCGTCTCGACCGGTTTCCGGTTTAGTTGTCGGCGTAAGTATAGGTTTTTCAAATTTTTGATGCTCTTTCATACCGTCAGGAATTCTGACTCCGCTCACGTTCCGTTTACCTTTCTTATAAGCTCTCCATGAACTTCCGGTTAAATAGCCTCTGACTATCATTTCTACCGGAAAAGGCTTACAATAATGTCCGATGGTAACCATCGAATCAGGCACCGAAATTTTCCAATTAGGCACGATATCCGATGTATTATTGAGAAATTGCTCAGCTATTTGGTTTAAAACTTGTCCTTTATAAGGAATTCCATCCTCCAGAACTTGGTCAAAAGCTGATATCCTGTCAGAGACCAACATGACAAGAATGTTGTTTTCCAAAAAATAAACATCCCTTACTTTACCCTCGTATTTTCTTATAAGGCCGGGGAGTTTAAAGTCTGATTTTACAAGTGCTTCCATTGATTATTAATTTTATGGTTTTATTGAAAATAATAGTTCGTTAAATTTTTGACCTTTGAGCGTGCTTGCACCTCAAAGTGTCTAAAATTGAGCCCGTTAGCAAAATTTGATACAATTTGTTATATTGTTGATAATTAATTATTTATAAAAATGTACCGAACCATTGTAAAAAAAACTGTTAATATTATAGAGTGTAGTTTAAAAGGCTAAAAGTTGAAAGTTTGTAAAGTTAATTATTTGATATTCAGAAAATTATGTAGAATTATTATATTTTTATAACTATTTGAATAATAGATAAATAACACTTTTTACTTTAAAACTTTATACTTTTTATACTGAACCCATTATTTATTGTCTCTTAATGTTGCAAATATATAAAATCAAAATAAAAATTATTTCTTAAAACCAACTTCTTTATCCGGAATTTAAACAATATTCTCTCAGTGAATTATAGGATAGGTATCACTACGATTTGTCCCTGTTGAATGCTTTAACTATCGGAGTAACCAGCGGATGGCGAATGATTTCTTTTGCAGAAAAATTCACAAAAGAGATGCCTTCAATATCTCGTAACATGCTGTGTATTTTTACGAGTCCGGAGACTTGTTTTCCGGGTAAATCAATTTGTGTCATGTCTCCGGTTACAATAAATTTGGAATTTTCACCCATTCGTGTCAAAAACATTTTTAGTTGCCCCGGTGTTGTATTTTGAGCTTCATCCAAAATTACTACGGCATTGCTGAGCGTACGCCCTCTCATGTATGCCAGCGGTGCAATTTGGATGATGCCCTTATCCACCATATTTGATAAGCGAGTACCCGGAATGAGATCGTGCATGGCATCGTACAAGGCTTGTAGATACGGGTCAAGCTTCATTTTTGCATCACCCGGTAAAAAGCCCAATTTTTCTCCGGCCTCTACAGCCGGTCGACTCATAATTATTTTTTGTACATGTTTCTCTTTGAGTGCTCTCACGGCAAGGGCTATGGCCATGTATGTTTTTCCTGTTCCGGCCGGTCCGGTAGCGAATATCAAATCATTTTTTTCAAATTCATTGACCAGCTTCTCCTGTCCGAGAGTTCTTGCTCTTATAATTTTCCCGGAACTTCCGTAAACAATTATATTTTTACTTTCAGAATAATCCGGGGTCCTGTTGTGAAAAATATTTTTAATATCATTCTCGGTCAGCAACTTTACTTTATTAATGTGTTCCTCCAACAACTTCAGAAAAACTGCAAGCTGCTCAATCTCGGGTTCGCTACCTTCTATAGACAATAGGTTACCTCTTGAAAATATTTTTAATTTCGAAAATAATTTCTGTATAACTTGTAAGTTTGAATTTTGCGGGCCCAATAACTCGAGTGTTATTTCCGGATTGATATTAATTTTATGTGTATTCATTATTGATTTGTTAATAATTCTTTATTTTTGCAAAGTTAATATAATAAATTTGAATGATTTTGATACTTTGCTAAAGAATCTAAGTGCTTGTTACAAAATAAAATTTACAGAATTGACGAAGTTGTTTTGTTTATTTTCAAGATTATTGTGAAACAATACTTTGCGAATAGCCACAGTTTATTTAAAATTTTTATAACGCCGAAAATAGACAAAAGAACAAGTCAAAATGTAAAGGTTATTTCGTTACAAGCACTAACTGTCGAGATACTAAATATTAATGCAAGTAATAAGTTTAACAACTGATCGTAAATCCGGTGATTTCTTTATCGGAAGAGTTAAGGGAGAGATTTTAAAGTCTTGTCCCTCTGCCGCCGTAGTTGATTTGGCACACGATATTCCTACTTTCGATATTTCTTATGCTGCTTTTACAATAAAACACAGCCGGAAAAACTTTCCCGAAGGCAGCATTCATCTGATAGGAGTTGATTGCGAAGAGGGACCAAAGCAGCGTCATATTGTTGTACATGCTCACAATCAATATTTTATTTGTGCCGATACCGGTATTATATATTTGATATTTGCTAAAGAGGAGATTACAAATATATATGAGCCTATAGAACCAAATCCTGCAGACCAACCGGCTATGATTCGCTTTGTTCATTTGGCCAAAGAAATATCTCAAAATAAGGACTTAAATTCATTTTTGAAGCCTGTCGAAAAGACTAAACTCAAACTCGGAACCAGTCCCATGTATGACGATTCACTCATCATCGGAAAGATTATATATGTGGATAGTTATGACAATGCGATTTGCAATATCTCAAAAGAACTGTTTGACGATGTGGGGCAAGGAAGAAGAGTTAAAATTTATGCCGGCAGTTCCTCAAATATTATCCGCGGAATAAGTAAAACCCATTTGGATAAGCAACACGGCGAGATAGTAGCACTATTTAACTCATTAAATTTGTTGGAAATTTCTATCAATAAAGGTAAATTGATGTCCCTGTTAGGGCTAAAATTATATAACGATATAAGAATTGAATTTTATGATAACCCGAATAGTTAAGCTAACCATCAAAGAAGATTGTATATCCGAATTTTCAAAATTTCTGAAAGAAATTGAACATTCTATTCGGGCTGTTAAAGGCTGCTCCGAACTGCAATTGATACAAAATAAATATAAACCTCAAATATTTATGACCTACAGTATTTGGAATAACGAAGCCGACTTAAATAATTACAGAAATTCAGACCTTTTTTCCACGATATGGCCCAAAGCCAAACACTGTTTTGATGCAAAGCCTGAGGCAGATACTTTTATAGCAAGCCGGTAAGGGGTGTTTTACAAGGTGGTCTGTTGTTCTCAGAAAAATAAAGGTATAACAATTATTACATTCAAGTACGAAAACGGTAAAGTATAATATTTATTTCTGCACAAACACTCAAACTATTTATCAACAATAAATGCATCGGCAAACCCCATTTTTTGTATCATAATTAAATGATCTTCCGCCAAGGTTCTTGAAGAATAATTCCCATAGGTGTATTTAAACAGACCGTCATTACTCTGAATAACTGAAATTCCGGAGTTTAATATTCCAAATTTACGTTCCCTGTTTTTTAGCTTTTGAGAATACGAACCCAGTTGTATACCGTATTTTTTTTGAAGTGTATTTTTTGAAATCGGTCTTTTTCCCGTTTCTAAATATTCAACCATTTTACTATCCATAACAGCAATAGTTATTTCTTGAATACTTGAGTCTGTTTTCGATTTGTTTTCTGTAATTTTTGAATTCGGGAATCCGTTTTGAGACAAAATGTTTTTTATTGCTGATATACGTTGTGTTTGTATAGAGTTATCCGTTCCGGATCCATTGCAAATATCAAAAATTAAATCAGAATGTTTATCCGCAAATTTGATTAATGAATTAAGAAGTAATTTCGTTTCGTTTAAAGGCTCAGCACTATTATCATCAAACTTCAAAGTATATTTTCTATAGACAGCACCCGACTTTATTTTTTGGAGTTTGATATTATTGAGTTTATATTCTGATACATTATCGAAGGGGGCCGAGTAAGTTGAAGCGTGAAGGTACAATCCCATTGAAGTGGTTTCTATATAGTAGTCGTTGCCTCTCAATGAGTTAATTCTGAATACTCCCGAAGTGTCAGGCATCAAAGTTCGGTAGAATTCCATGGTACCCACGTTATAAACATTGACTTTAATGTCGGGAGCTTCCACATCTGAAATAATTTTACCCCTTACTGATAAGTAGGCCGCTGTAGTATCTTTGTAATCAATGTTATAAATATCACTTCTGCCAAACCCTCCTTCTCGAAGTGACGCAAAATAGCAATTGCTTCGATCCGGACTGAGGTAAAAATGAGAGTCATCAGAAACTGAGTTTACCGGTACGCCCATATTTTGAACCTTTGAAAAACTGTTTCCGGATATTTTCGCTTTAAATATATCATATCCACCTATAGAGTTGTGTCCTTTTGAACTAAAGTATAATGTCCCGTCTTCGTGCAAAAACGGACTGTCGTCATCAAAGGGAGTATTTATCTCAGGACCCGGATTTTCGGGTTTACTCCACTTATCTCCCTCTTTTTTCATTCTGTATATATCCAGTCCGCCCAGGCCGCCTTTCCGATCAGATGAAAAATATATTTCAGTATTATCTGAATTAATAAATAAATGAACTTCACGCTCCTTAGAGTTGACGTACTTCAAAGGTAAGGCATCTGTCCATTTATCTCCTTCTTTTTGGCTCAAAAAGATATTACCTTGCCTATATATATATAAGTTTTTCCCATCCGGTGATAATCCGCAATTGGCATCATTTTTTTGTGTGTTCAATGGTTTTTGCAGATGTTTAGGCCCCGACCAATGTTTTCCTTCCTTTGTTGTACTGAAAATGTTTTCATCATACGGTTTATTAGTTGGCTGTTCTTCTGATGAATAGTTTCGCTTTGAAGTAAAGAACATCATATCATTTGATCGGTTCAAAAATGGAGAGTGTTCCGAAAATTTTGAATTTACTGTATTTCCTATATTTTTTACACTTATAATATAGTCTTTATTTAATTCCGTTTTTGCATTTTCACAGTATTTTATTTCTCGTTGCAATATGTCAACCGCTTCATAGTCTTTTATTTTACTTTCAATAATGAGTTCATTGTAAGTTCTTATGGCATCTCCGAGCATCAAGTTTTTTCTGTAGGCTCGTGCAAGCTGAAATTTAGCATCAAAAGCGGATACTTCTTTCTCATGGGAACGAAATTTATTTTCGGCCTTTTTTAAAACTTCTATTGCTTTGCCGTATGAGTTGGGCATGTGTAAATAGCAATATCCAAGCCGAAGTAATATTTTCGGATTATCAGGAGATTTATTGCTCAGCTCTGAAAGTAATTCAGATGCAGGCAATATGTTTTGTTTAAAAATTAGTTCTTCAGCATCCAAAATTGTTTTCTTCTGCGACAGGGCATTCAAACTAAAAGATAATCCTACAAACAGGAGTATAGTGTATTTCATAATATTTTTTTTATCAAAAGCTTACTACTATCAATACGGTTACAATAATCATGCATTTTTTCTGCAAGTCAACAACAGAAATCATATTTAAAGAGGTTCTACCGTATGATGGTGCTAAATTTATAATGCACAATTTGCCAAATAACTATGGAGCTTAGAAAATACAAGGGGTTGTCTGAAACTGAAATAGTTGTCTGAACACGTGGATTGGATGTCCATTAACATATCCGGACTTCGTTTACAAATTATTAACCAAAAAGAAATTTGACCGCAAATACAGAGAATTTTTCCTTGTGAAAAATCTGAGAGAAACTATACTTAAAAAATTTTGAGAGTTTTAAGTTAAATAGTTATTTTCGCAAACTTAAAGTGTAGTAAGCCACAATATGTATTGAACTAAATCAAAACGTCATGATTGACAAGAAAAATTTAAATCTCGATTCTGAAAATAACAATTCGGAGCAAAAAAAAGAAAAATCAGCAGCCGGCCGAATTCTTGATAAGCTGGATTCATTGAAAAATAAAGAGATTGATGAAACCGACAACCATTCTTCAAGTAAAGTTGAAGCTGAAAAGACAGAGGAACCTGTAGAAAAGTCCAAATCCGAGTCAAAGCACTCTGAGGAGGATGAGACGCAAAAGACTGAAGGAAACTCAAGTGATGACTCGGAGGAAGGTGAAGTTTCAAAAACAGAAATTCAGAAGGAAAAGCCGGAAGTAAAAGAGGAGAAGGATTACGAATTGTTGCCTCGAGAAGAATTAGTCTCTGAACTTAAAACAGTAATTGCTGAATTTCCCAAAGGCTTCGGCCAAAGACAAGTCAATCAAATTAAATCAGCTTTTAATACTAAGACTAAGGAGTTTAGAGCGGAACAGCTTCAAAAACAAGAAGAACAACGAAAGCAGAATAAAGAAAACGAAGAAGATGATTCTGTAGAGAGTAGTATCGAAAAAGATACTCTGCCTGAAATGTTCAATGAGCAGTTGAAAAAGTGGAGCGAAAAGAAACAGGAAATTAAAAAGTCCGAAAAGGAGCAACGCGAAAAAAATGCCGAACGCAAAAAACAGATCATTAAAGAAATTGAGTCGCTTATAAATAAACCGGAATCTTTCGGAAAAACATTTCAAGAATTTAAAGCCTTTCAAGACCAATGGGAAAAGGCAGGAACAGTTCCCAAGGCTGTAAATCAAGGGTTATGGAATGATTATCATGCAGCCGTTGAACGGTTCTATAATTATGTAAAAATAAATAAAGAACTAAGAGATCTTGATCTTCAAAAAAATACAGAAAAAAAGGAACAGCTTTGTCTTGAAGCTGAGAAACTCTTAGAAGTTGAAGAAATTATAAATGCCCACAAGCAACTGCAAAAACTTCATGACAAATGGAGAGAAACCGGTCCGGCATATAATAGTGTCAAAGAGGAATTATGGGAGCGATTTAAAAAGCCTACTTCTGTAATAAATGACAAGCACCAAGAGAAA
>JAYEIA010000182.1:0-9199 GCA_034659855.1 Bacteroidota bacterium | reverse complement strand
ATGATATGCTTTATTTCAATCTCTTTTGCCCGTTCAACCGTATTGTCGATGCTTAAATCATCGGTTAAAATAATTTCATCAACCACATCAAAAGGTATTTCGTTATAGGTTTTCTCCAATGTTTTTTCGGCATTGTAGGCCGGTAAGACCACCGCAACTTTCCTGTTTTCTATCATAGCACGTGTAATATTGTTAATCTAATGTAGAGAATATATTTTAAATATTGCAAGAGTTGTCAAATGCATTGCTACCGAAAATTAACCTCTTACATCATCCTGTTTTATTTTTCTCGAACCATTAACTGCTCACTAAACCGGTACAGGATTCGCTTTCGACTATTCTCTACAGAAACATTGTCTAAGGCCTTCAACGCTTTTCCGTGAAATTCAACGATACTTTCCTGTGTGAGTTTCTTAATCTCTGCTTTATTATATAAGTCCGTTACCTTTCTAATTTTTACTACTGCGGAGATTGTTTGATTTGAAAATATCTCTTGCAGGTAAAGTTTATCTTTTTTTGATAATTTTTTCATCGCCTGCAAAAATAAGTGGGTTTTCTTGCCTTCGGCGATATCTCCTCCAATTGGTTTCCCGAAAGTTGTCTCCTCGGCATAAACATCCAATAAATCGTCCTGAAGCTGAAAAGCCAAACCAAGGTTTATTCCGAACTCATACAAATAATCGGCATCCTTTTTATGGGCACCTCCTATTATTGCTCCGGCTTTCATACAAGCGGCAATCAATACAGCCGTTTTTAATTTTATCATTTTTAAATAACCTCCAATAACAACCGTTTGCTCTGCTTCAAAATCAACATCGTATTGTTGGCCCTCGCAAACCTCCAATGCCGTGGTGTTAAAAAGGTCAAAAATTGCATTCAGGTGTTGTGGCCTTGTTTTCGCAATCAGCTTATAAGCCTCTATCATCATGGCATCACCCGACAGTATGGCCGTATTCACATTCCATTTTTTATGCACTGTTTCTTGGTTTCTTCTCAAATCGGAGTTATCCATAACGTCATCGTGAAGAAGCGTAAAATTATGAAAAATCTCAAAACCCAAAGCCGGCTCAAGTGCTTCTTCTATTGTTTCGGAAAACAAATTACAAGCCGCCAACATAAGTCCCGGTCTTATTCGTTTTCCGCCGGAACCAAGCGTGTAATGTATGGGTTTGTACAAGCCCCGGGGTTGTTTCTCGAAATTTAATGTTGAAATTTTATCTGATATTATTTTTTTCAGTTCCTCTAATGAGTACATACCGTTCTGCCTTTTTTATGAAATATTTTGTGCCCTGCAAAATAAATAATCCTGCCCTATAGTCAAAAATTATTATCACTACTAAAAACAACGCCGAAATAACCTATGTTTCAATTATTCAATTAATTTTGTATCCATACGTCATTGCTTGTAAATTTTAATATTGTACTAAATGTAATTTCGTGGGCTTGTTTAACAATTACGACAACGTCATTTTAAAGAAACAAATAGTTTAACTTATGATTAAATTAACAACCAAAAATATAGCCGACATCACCTCCGGGGAACTATATGGTAAGGAAAATCAAGTGATTTCAGAGATTGCAATTGACAGCAGAAAAATAAATCCGGACAGCAGTAAACTTTTTATTGCATTGAAAGGTGAACGCCGCAACGGACATCATTATATTCACGAGCTATACAAGCAAGGAGTCAGAAACTTTCTCGTATCGGACTTTAGAACCGATTTTCAAGAATTACCGGGAAGCAACTTTATAGTAACAGCGGATTCATTAACGGCTCTTCATCAATTAGCTGAATATGCCGGAAAACTTTTTTCGAAAAGTATTACGGCGATTACGGGAAGTAACGGCAAAACCGGGGTAAAGGAATGGCTTTTCAGTCTGCTGTCGCCACACGAAAACATTATTCGAAGCCCCAAAAGCTATAATTCACAAGTCGGTGTTCCCCTGTCGATGCTTCTTTTGGAGGATAAATTTGACCGGGCAATTATTGAAGCCGGAATTTCCCAACCCGACGAAATGTTTAAGCTCGAAAAAATTATTCAGCCTGACATTGGAATATTTACGGGTATCGGTGATGCGCACAAAGCAAACTTTATAAACGAAGAACAGCATATTTCAGAAAAATTGTTGCTCTTTAAAAATTGCTCGCAAATTATTTATCAAAACAATCAGTCCAAAGTCAATCATCTGCTGAAAAAACAGTGCTCTGAAGAAAATTTATTTACATGGGGAAAATCACCGGAATCAACTATTCAAATTACGCCTTTAATTTCTGAGCAAACTACAAAACTTTTGGTGAAATTTAAGAATCAAAGTTCAGAATATATTATTAATTACACCGACAAAGCATCCATTGAAAATGCCGGCCATTGTATTGCATACATCTACTCTCAAAATCTTGACCATATTATTAAAAAAAATCAGTTTAGAGATTTACAGCGTATAGAAATGCGCATGGAACAGATAGAAGGAAAAAATAACTGTACGCTTATAAATGACAGCTACAATTCAGACATAAACTCGCTGACTATAGCCTTGGACTTACTAAAAAACCAAGGAATACAAGATAAAAAGACCGTCATACTTTCAGATATTTTGCAATGCAAAAAAAATAAACCGGAATTATACCGGCGTGTCGCCGGATTACTGTCTAAAACCGGAATACATCGGCTCATTGGTATAGGAAAGGAAATGCAATCTTTTAAAACCTTATTTTCCGAAATAAGCCGACAAGAGTATTTTACAACAACGGAAGAATTTATTGAGCAATTCAGCATTCATCAATTTTCCGAAGAAGCCGTACTCATCAAAGGAGCCCGTAAGTTTGCCTTTGAGCGGATATCTGAACTTTTACAAAAGAAAAAACACCAAACTCAATTAAAAATAAACTTATCGGCTATGGTGCATAACCTGAATTTTTTTAGGTCTGAACTTTCTTCCGGAACCCGGACTATGGCCATGGTAAAAGCATTCTCCTACGGAAGCGGTTCGCACGAAATAGTCAAAGTTCTCGAACATGAACAAATCGACTATCTGGGCGTGGCCATCACCGATGAAGGCGTGAAACTCCGAAATGAAGGTATACAATTGCCTATATTGGTTTTGAACCCGGAAACCTCAAGTTTTAGAGAACTTATTAAAAGAAATTTAGAACCCGAAATCTATAATTTTTCAAAGCTCAACAGCTTTCTCAAAGCAGCAGAATCTCTGCCGGACTATCAGCCCTCCATTCATTTGAAATTTGAAACCGGTATGAACCGCTTAGGCTTTGAAGAGGCTGATACCTCAAAAATTATTAAACGCATTCAGGCACAGTCCGCAGTAAAAATAAAATCAGTTTTCTCTCACTTAGCCGGAAGCGATGACCCGGCTCATGATGAATTTACAAAATCACAAATCAGTCGATTTAGTAAAATTAGTAACGAAATAAGGGCTGCTTTTTCTTATCCCATACTTCGGCATCTCTTAAACTCTTCCGGAATTGAACGATTTCCGGAGGCCAAATTTGATATGGTAAGGCTCGGTATCGGGCTGTACGGCTTTAGTCCCAATAACCAAGATAAATTAAAGAATGTCAGTAGCTTAATCAGTTCTATTTCTCAAATAAGACCAATCAAAGCCGGCGAGTCCGTAGGCTACGGCAGAGCAGAATTTACAAATAGAGACAGTACTATTGCCGTAGTGCCCATTGGCTATGCCGATGGTTTGCACCGAAGCCTAAGCAGAGGAAACTGGCAATTTATCGTTAACGGAAAACCGGCTCCCGTCATTGGAAATATTTGCATGGACATGACCATGATAAATGTAACCGGAATAGATGTTGCGGAAGGTGACCGGGTAACAATTTTCGGAAATAAACAAACAGCCGGCCATATGGCTGAAAAGCTAAATACCATTCCCTATGAAATTATTACAGGCATCGGAAGTCGGGTTAAGCGTGTATATTATCACTAATTTGGGGCTTGATAAAAACAGAAAACCATAATTATCAGCAGATAACACCCTAATATCTATAAATTGGTAAATAATGCTCCAATTGAAATCATAAAATTAGATTTTATCAAAAGTTTTGTAATCATTTTACAAAGTAATAGTGAGTTGACATACATTATTAGCTCCGAATAGGAGCACGCTCATTCTTGAAAAATTAGGGTTAAATCCTGTTTTTTTTATAACAACTTTAAGTTTATAGTATAAACCATTTTAGGATAAGATTGTATGTAGTTTTGGGAATAGGTGTGCTCCGCTCAAAATGAGCGGAGCTGCCTATTCAATTTTAAGGTTGTTTACTCTTTAAATTGTGGTTTTTTGAGGACAAATTTAATCAATTGATAAGCTACAATTATTAATACCGGCCAACTTAAAATCCATAATATTGAATTTATATATTCCATCGTTTTTTATTTTTAAATTAATATTTCATTGAATCGTTTTCAATATCGGCTTCACTAACTTTCTTTTTATTGAGAGCCCTCCACGCATACCAAACATATGCAATTACAATTGGTACAAGTAGTGAAACCCATCCCATGGCTGTCAAAGTATAATGTGAAGAACATGCATTTTGTATAGTTAATGAACTTTGTAAATCAAATGTTGAAGGATAAAATGCGGTATTGTTTAACCCGGCAAGCATTAGTACAGAAAAAACTGTAAGAATTGTACCGGAACCGGCAAACCAAATCCCTTTTGATGAAGATTTAAAAGCACCTAAAAAGATACCGTATAATACACCTACGACACCAACTAAAAATAAGATTAAAACAATAGGCATTTCAATTAAATTGTGCAAATATTTGAATTTTTCCATAAACACTTCTTTGGTCTCCGGATTAACGGCAAATCCTTCTTTTGTAAGAATTAAACCAACAAAAAGTAAGAAAAATACAAGAAATGCGACGGCACAATATTTAAGCTGTTTTGCTGAACGCTTAACAATTGTTTCACTATCAATATTATTGATAAAATAAAGCATTGCTAAAATACGTGCCAAAAATAAAAGTGCCAAGCCCAAAGCTAAATTGGTGATATTCAAGGCAGCTTCCAGACCGTGTGTTGCGACTTCCCATCGAGAGATAACCGGATTGGACGCATCGGTGAGATTTAAATGATTAATAGAAAATTCTGACCCGGTGAAAAAAGTTCCTACGGCTGCTCCGATTAAAACAGGGGCTAATATTCCATTAATAAATAAAAATACATCATAGGTTTTTTGTCCCAAAAAATTATTAGCTTTTGTGCGATATTCATAAGAAACCGCTTGAATAATAAAACTAAATAAAATAAGAGCCCAAACCCAATATGCACCGCCAAAACTGGTAGCATAAAACACCGGGAAAGATGCGAAACTCGCACCTCCGAAAGTGACTAAAACAGTAAATGTAAGATCCCATCTTCGCCCTATGGAATTAACCAACAAAGAACGTTCTTTATTATTTTTTCCTATTTGTCCCAGTAAAGTTTGTCCTCCTTGAACAAACATCATAAATACTAAAATTGAGGCAAGTAAAGATACTATTACCCACCAATAAATCTGTAATGATTCGTATGACATTGCGTTAAACATGGCTTTCTCCTTCTTCTTTTGGTCCCTTTTTGATTTGGGTAATTAATATTTTAATTTCTGCAATCAATAATGCAGTAAATACTGCCAAAAACATAAAAAACGTTGTTTGCACTGAACCAACCGATAAATGAGACGTTGATATGCCTACCGGTAATAAATCCTGTATAGTCCACGGTTGACGACCGACTTCGGCCACAACCCAGCCCAATTCAGTAGCTATATAGCCCAACAAAATAGACCAGACCGAAAGCTTTAACAGAAATTTATTGTTTTCGAGTCTGTTCTTGAATAAAGCCCATAACAGCCAAGCAAAAAATACAATGAAAAATAAGCCTAAGCCGACCATAACATGAAACGAATAAAATGTAAGCGGAACATTGGGTACGATTTCTTCTTTATCTTTAAAATAGCCGTAACCAAAGTGCTCATAATTTTCTGTTAATACGGATAAACTTTCGGCAGCTTTAAGCTCATCGCCCTCTTTTTTAGCATTTTTGTAATCGGCTAAGGCCTGAATTGCTATTCGACCTTTTTCCATTCTGTACTCTGCAGAAAGAATGCCCTCCGTTTCATTCCCGTTGACAAGATCGTTTACCCCGGGTACAAACGCATCGACATCATTAAATGCCATAATTGATAACAAACCCGGAATTTTTAGTCCGGTAAAATTATCACTATTTTTTTTACCATTCAAAAAACCGATCACATTCATGTCTGCACTATGTTCTCCTTCATATAAGCCTTCCATAGCAGCTAATTTCATAGGTTGATTTTTAGCAACGTCGTATGCTGAACCATCCCCGGTAGTTGCCGTAAATATTGAAGCAAGCAAACCAAAAACCGAAGCTATCATTATGCTTTTTTTTGCAAACATATGGTGTCTGTTTTTCAACAAAAACCATGCGCTTACTGCAACAACAAACAATGCTCCGATGATATAAGCTTGAGATACGGTGTGCAAAAATTTATTAACAGCAGTGGGGGAGAGAGCTATTTCGAAAAAATCAACCATCTCATTACGTGCTGAGTCAGCGTTAAACTCAGTGCCTACAGGATTTTGCATCCATGCATTGGCAATAAGTATCCATAGTGCCGAAAGATTTGAGCCTATTGCTACAAACCATGATGAAAGCATATGAAATTTTTTACTGACTCGATTCCATCCAAAAAACATAACGGCGATAAAGGTTGACTCCAAGAAAAAAGCCAAAATTCCTTCTATTGCCAGCGGAGCACCAAAAATGTCTCCTACAATCCATGAATAGTTTGACCAGTTTAACCCGAACTCAAATTCGAGTATAATACCGGTAGCAACTCCGATTGCAAAATTAATTCCGAATAGCTTCATCCAGAATTTTGTCATATTCTTCCATTTCTCGTCTCGAGTTTTGTAGTAGGTTGTGTGCATAAATGCCACAATAAAAGACAAACCCAGAGTTAACGGCACAAATATCCAGTGATACAGTGCAGTCAATGCAAATTGGGCTCTCGACCAATCCACTAATGATAAATCTAAATTTTCCATATATTTATTTGTTTAGTTATTAATTAATTTTTCTATAACATAATCTCCTTTTTCTTCTTCTGTATCAAATTTTGTGTTTAAAAAATTTGGGAAAAAGAATAACTTTAAAACGACGAACATAAAAAATAATTTAATCAAAATAATTAGCCATAGAGTCCTGCTATGCTTTGACATACTCTTGAACCCGTCAAGATAAAAATTGATAATATTCTTTATAGTTTTCACCTTTATATATTTTTATACTGTTAATTATTCCTTATTGTGAAGTTTTTCAAATCTGCATTAAACTCCATGATCGTTTGCTGTGCATAAGTATTCACATTTAAAACTAAAACCGCCATCATAATGAAATATCTTCTTATTGCAATTTATTTTAATATCTTTAACTCTTTTATCTTTATAAAAAAAGAGCACAAACTAAATAGTTATATATCTATAAAAATCAAAATTATTAAAAATATGTTAAGTTTCCAAATCAGCTTCAAACTATTCTTGTTGCTCCAAAATCTCAAGCCTATGCAGAGTCTCTGAAAAACACTCCCCGTCCGGCTGTAATTGTAACGGCCGATACATCAGGTAACTACAATCAAAATAAATCGGATACCAAGAAAAAATCTAAATTTTAATAATATTGAAAATCTATTATTAACTTTGTCGAGTCTAAGGTCATAATTTTTATGGCACTATCCATAAACAGCTCATAGTCAGCACTCTGTATTCCTGAATTTAAATGATTTAATTTTTTTTGCAAACGGTCAATTTACGTGTAAGCTCAATTTTATAAACGGACTCGTAGTAAACTATTCAGCCATATAAATAAAATTCAAAAATTAATTATCCAAAAAAGTTATGAAAACAAAACTAATTTTAATTGCAACGCTAATGTTTCTCGCTTCTCAAAGTTTCGGACAATTTTCATTCGGAGTATCTCCCGGACCGGACTTGAACGGGGCATATTTTGGCTATAAAGTAAACAACAAGCTTTTACCCTTTGTAAGTTTAGGCTATTTTAATGCAAATTTTTCTACCGAGAGAACCGGCGAAAGATTTGATTGGGATACAAACAGCCCGAAATCATATTCTGACCTCTATGAAGTAAAAGGAACGGTACTGATTCCTCAAATCGGAGCAAAATATTTTATCAATGACAACAATAAATTGCAAAGCTATTTACTATTAAGTCTATCCAAACCGATATTCAGCGGTAAGGTTGAACTTGGCGATGAAACTTGGGATCAGGACACCGAAGAAGATATTGAAGATGCTGTAAAAGCAATAAAAATTTGGGGTGGCGAATTTGGCTTCGGTGTTGAGTACTTCTTTGATAAAAACTTCAGTCTCGGGGGAGAATTCGGGATTAGACATTATAATTTGAAATACTCCGATTCTTATGAAACAACTTACTACAACCCTAATACCGCTCAGAATGTTAATACAGAAATTGAGACAACTCTAAAATTCAATATGAATCCTACTTATTCTAAAATCACTTTGAATTATTATTTCTCAACCAACAACGGAGAATAATAAACTCAACAGACCCTATAACCCGATATTGTTTGCCGTGGCTGAGAATAAATCGGGTTTATTTTTTTTATATACCCTGTATTATTATTGCTTACGAATTGAGAATACATACACTATTCATTCCGATATTTATTAAACAATAGTCGTAAAGCTTCCCGATTGCTTTTTCTGATTTGCTTGATCCTGTCCGAATTTATCCTTAATTTATTACTTTTGTTCCTTTCTAAACATTAAAAAGTGTAGTTTAAAAAGGTTAAAAGTTGAAAGTCTGTAAAGTTAATTATTTGATATTCAGCAAATTAGATAAAATTAGTATATTTGGCTATAGTTTAAAATGACGTTGTTTTTTCGGAGGTTGAGCCTGTTGTTTGAAAAACAAGCCCCGAAAACCGGTTTCGACTTCGCTCAACCTACGGAAATTTTAATACTATCTTATAAAAGCCTTATAATCATGATGTTAAAAAAACACATCTATTCTAAACTATAGCCGTATATTTTAATAACTATTTTGAATATTAGACAAATAACACTTTTAACTTTAAAAACTTTATACTTTTTATACTGAACTCATTAAAGCATAA
>JAYEIA010000181.1:0-9212 GCA_034659855.1 Bacteroidota bacterium | reverse complement strand
CGGCTTCGCTCAACCTCCGGAAATTTAAAAATCATCTTGTAAATTCTTTATAATCACCATATTCAAAATAGCACCTCTATTCTAAACTATAGCTAAAAACACCTCTATTCTGAACCGGAGCCCAAAAATCAATAAGCTCGGGTTACATTTGCCGGTTGAATCTACCGTTCTTAAATATTTTGCTCAATTAATTGATTTTTGTAATATCTTCTTATCTTTGCGGTTCCTAAAAATGAGTATATATAATAAACGTAAAGAATCAATGAGTCAGACACATTTGAGTGAACAGGAACAAATCAGAAGAGCGTCTCTTCAAAAAATTTTGGATCTCGGAATAAACCCTTATCCGGCGGCTGAATATAAAATATCGGACTACAGCCAAGAAATACAGGATAATTTTTCCGATATGGAAGGCAAAGAAGTCAAAATTGCCGGCCGTATGATGAATCGTCGCATTATGGGCAAAGCCTCTTTTGCGGAGCTTGTTGACAAACAGGGAACCATACAAGTTTATTTTAACCGAGATGAAATTTGCCCCGGAGAAGATAAAACATTATACAACAAAGTATTTAAAAAATACCTCGACCGAGGAGATATTTTAGGAGTTACCGGAACAGTTTTTAAAACCAAAATGGGCGAAATTACGGTTAAAGCCTCAGAATATACCATTTTAACAAAATCGGTAAAGCCCTTGCCGGCCGTTAAAGAAAAAGACGGCAAAGTCTATGATGCCTTTTCCGATCCGGAGCAAAGGTATCGTCAACGCTATTTGGATTTAATTGTTAATCCGCAGGTAAAAGATGCTTTTGTTAAGCGAACAAAGTTGACCAATTCAATGCGTGAATTTTTGAATAAAAAAGACTATATGGAAGTGGAAACTCCCATACTACAGCCTATTTACGGCGGAGCAGCTGCACGCCCGTTCAAAACGCATCACAATTCGTTGGATCAAACACTTTATATGCGAATTGCCAACGAACTATATCTTAAGAAGTTAATCGTAGGCGGCTTTGAAGGGGTGTATGAATTTGCCAAAGATTTTCGTAACGAGGGCATGGACAGATTTCATAATCCGGAGTTTACGCAAATGGAACTTTATGTGGCCTACAAAGACTACAACTGGATGATGGACTTGGTGGAAGAAATGGTTGAAAAAATTGCCATGGATATTCACGGCACAACAAAAGTAAAGGTAGGCGAGCAAGAAATTAATTTCCAACGTCCGTGGAAGCGATACACTATGTTTGAAGCTATTGAGCATTTTACAGGCATTGATATTTCCGAGATGGAAGAGGAAGAACTCAAAAAAACGGCCAAAAAACTGGATGTACCAATTGATGATTCCATGGGCAAAGGAAAGCTGATAGATGAAATCTTTGGTGAAAAATGCGAGGCACAACTCATTCAGCCTACATTTATTACAGACTATCCGATTGAAATGTCTCCGTTGGCAAAAAAACATCGAAGCAACCAAGGTTTGGTTGAGCGTTTTGAAGCCGTTTGCAACGGAAAAGAAATTTGCAACGCCTACTCCGAGTTGAACGACCCGCTGGATCAACGCCAACGTTTCGAAGACCAACTGAAGCTTGCCGAAAGAGGCGATGACGAAGCCATGATGCTCGATGATGATTTTCTCAAAGCCATAGAAATTGGTATGCCGCCAACCTCAGGCTTAGGAATTGGTGTTGACCGACTGGCCATGATTATGTCAGACTCACATTCCATTCAAGATGTTATTTTCTTTCCGCAGATGAAACCGGAGCCTAAAGAAAAAATTGACAGTCCGGAAAAATACGAGCAGGCAGGAATTCCCAAAGAGTGGGTATCGGTATTGCAAGGCATGGGTTTTATGACTGTGGACGCACTTTCAGAGGCAAAATTCGGAAAGTTATTTAATGATTTGTGCGGCTTTAATAAGAAGAATAAACTCGGATTGAAAAATCCCACTATAGACGAAGTAAAAGCGTGGACAAACCAATAAAAACGGAAACTGACAATAAAAAATCATCGACCAAGCCGCTTGGCTTGGCTCGTGATTAGTTTTTTCAGGAATCATTAAGTTATGAGAGATATACTGGTCATACTCGGATACGGGAAAAAATACCGGAGAAATGTTCTGGCTAATTTGGTGCTCAATGTTTTTTCTATATTTTTTGCCTTATTCTCCTTTACATTGCTTATCCCATTTTTGCAGCTGTTATTTGAAAAGCAAGTTGGTGTACAACAACCGCCTGAATTTCAGTTAAATGTAGATTCCCTGAAGGAGAGTCTATTTTATGAACTCAGTCGGATGATTGATGACGAGGGAAAGCTGTATGCTTTGTTTGCCGTAAGTATTATGATGATTACAGCCGGCTTGTTTAAAAATGTGTTTCGCTATTTTGCCAGCTTCGTCATGGCTCCGGTAATGAGCGGGACGATTCGAGATTTTCAGGAAAAGATTTATCATAAAATATTGGAGTTGCCTATCAGTTATTTTTCCAACGAAAAGAAAGGCGACATCATGTCGAGGGCCTCAAATGATATTACCGAATTGAGAGATACCGTAACCAATACTTTAGAGGTTTTGGCTCGCGACCCGATTACGATAATTATCTTTTTGATGTACCTCGTTTACTTTAGTCCGTCACTCACGGTTTTTGTTATTATATTTATTCCCGTAATAGGGATTATCATTGGACTCATTGGCAAAAGCTTAAAGCGAAAATCTTTGGAAGCCCAACAGAAAACCGGGCATATACTTTCCGTTATCGAAGAAACCTTAGGCGGGTTGCGTATTATAAAGGCATTTAATGCCGAAGAAAAAGTAAAAAATTGGTATAATCGCTTAACCAGTGAATTGTTTGGACTCAATAAAGGAGTCATTCGCCGAAATTCGCTGTCGGTTCCGGTCAGTGAATTTTTAGGAACCCTCGTTATTGTCGGCATCGTACTTTTTGGCGGCAGCCTTATTTTGGGGCAGGAGAGTGAGCTTACCGGCGAAGAATTTATTACATATATTGTAGTGTTTTCACAAATATTAACCCCCGCCAAATCCCTGTCCCGAGCATACAACAGAGTAAAAAAAGGAGCAGCCTCCATTGAGCGTATCAATGAAATCTTGAATGCTCGAAATGATATTACCGAAAGCCCTAATCCAAAGTCTGTTGCTGAATTTTCCCGTGCCATAGAGTTTCGCAATGTGTCGTTTAAGTATGGCGAAAGCTATGTACTTAAAAATATTAATCTGAAAGTAGAAAAGGGAAAAACTGTAGCCTTGGTCGGACAATCCGGCTCCGGAAAATCGACTATGGTTGATTTATTACCCCGATTTTTTGATATTGAAGAAGGCGAAATACTTATTGACGGAATCAATATCAAAGATTTATCAATACAAAACTTACGGAGTTTAATGGGCAACGTGAACCAAGAAGCCGTATTATTCAATGATACCATTGCCGGGAATATATTATTCGGGGCAAAAGATGCTACCGAAAAAGAAATTATTGATGCGGCAAAAATTGCCAATGCCCATCCGTTTATTCTGAATACCGAAAAAAAATACGAAACCAACATCGGCGACCGAGGAAGTAAACTTTCCGGCGGACAGCGACAACGACTCAGCATAGCTCGTGCCATACTCAAAAATCCGCCCATATTAATTCTCGATGAAGCGACCTCGGCATTGGATACCGAATCGGAAAAAATTGTTCAGGAAGCTCTGGATAATTTGATGAAAAACAGAACCTCCGTAGTTATAGCCCATCGCTTGTCAACCATTAAAAATGCCGATGAAATATGTGTTTTGCAAGACGGTGTAATTGTAGAACGGGGCAACCACGAAATACTGATAAAACAGCAAGGAGCCTACAAGAAACTGTATGACTTACAGATGATTTAACTCGCCTGATTCAATCCTTTTTTCTTCCCTCCGAAGCAAACTCCTGTATGCCACTTGACAAATGCTGCCGTCGTTAGTTGGTTATTGATTTGTTCCGGGCTTACCGGGAGCAGAAAATGCATTTTCAATCAAAATTATGAAGTTAAAATAATATTTACTATATTTGGGGAACGTAAATAAACCTAAAAAAACAAACCTATGCTCTTTAACCCCCCCCCCGCATGTATAATGCCAATAGTAATAGTTTTATTATTAACAATTAACACTAATAGTGTGTATGCACAATTTATCCCAAGTGGCAATAATCTATACCACAATGTCGGTAATGTGGGGATAGGTACAAGTACCCCCGTCCGCTTAAGGCTATGCATCGTTCGACGTTCGGCTTTGCCGCCGTCGTAATATTTTTGAGGGCTTTTGCCCGGTTTAGTCAACAAATTAGAATACAATGCGTATTTTTGCTAAAGAAACAATGTCAATCGGATACAAAATAAAAGAACCTGAAGGAATTTATTTTCTGACACTACAAATTGTCGATTGGGTAGATTTGTTTTCACGCAAAATTTACAGAACAAAAAATCAATTATACACAGCAAAATCCTGTAAGGGCAGGCATTGTATAATATTCTGAAGATTATTTGTATTCAAGTGCAAGAAATTATGCCGATGAAGAAAATATTCTTGATGTAAATGTTCTTAGTTTTCTATGGAAAACAGTAAAATAATATTTCGACGGAGGCAGAGCCGAACGCAGCATAGCTTAAAGCGAACGGGGAGTGGAACGAAGGGCTTAGCTTATTCAGTTTAATAATTTTAACAACCTAAATTTTGGAAGGATTAGAATGAAAGAAACAAAATCAAAATATTATTTATGATTGAATAAGAAGATTCGTGTGAGGGGAAACTTTCAAGCACGGTTCCGTGAGGGGCTTGCGGTGAAATTCCGCTTGCCTACTTGACAGTTCAAGACTGAAAAATAAAAATATATTGCTCTTATTTTAGAGGGTTATATTCTGTTCTGCCATTTATCCGGTTCTTTGGAAGTGTGAAAAATAGCGTGTATTTTTACTATTTTGTTTTGCTCATCAACCGAAAAATGAACCATATACGGATATTTTTTAACAGGCAAACATCTTATATTTTCATATCGTATTGCAAAAAAAGGATTGTTTTTCCAATATATCATAATATTTACTGAGAATATTCTTAAACCGACTACCAAGGCTTGGGCTTATATTGCTATAATATTCTATAGCTTGCTCAATATCATTAACGGCTCTTTTATCGAAAATTAGTTCAAAATTTATCATGTTAAAGTTTTGCTACTTCATTTCGAGAAATATAATCTTTCGTTTTTGCTGTTTTTATTCTTTCTAAAACGGTATCTTTTTGCCATTGAGGAATAGTTGTATTTTCTTCATGCAAATTTTCTAATTTTTCAATAAGAGAAATATCTTGTATCTGCGAAATCCAAGTTATCAAATTGAGTTTTTTTGTTTGTATATCTGCAATTTCCATATTGTTAAGTCTTTTAAACGCTGCAACATTTTTATATCTTTAAATAAATCTTGTTCCGTTTTTCCAAGTAAATATCCCACTGTTGTATCTAAAATATTTGCAAGTTTTTTTGCCGCTTCAAAAGACGGAATCATCTCATCTCGTTCATATTTGCCGATAGTTGTATGCGATGTTTTAAATATTTTAGCTAAATCTTTTTGAGATAGATTTTTTTCTTTTCTGCAATCCGCTAATTTCTTTTCCGAAAGTATCCATAAATACATCTTTTATGTGTCAATTAACCTATTTTTAGGGTGGTTTTGCAAAAATGCGTATATAAAAGTATAAATAAAAATAGAAAAATATTGCTTATGTAAATATTATTCTATTCCTCTGTATCAGATAATGTGTTTTATACTTTTTGCAAAAAAAAATGCAAATTTCAGAAATAAAACAGCAATTACTGATAAAAACAGTCTTAAACCACTATGAAATACACCCCGACAAACACAACATGTCAAATTGCCCACTCCACGCCGACAAAACCTCGAGCATGAAAATTTACCCCGAAACCAATACATGCACATGTTTTTTAAGCAACTGCGAAGCCGACAGCGACGATGCATTACAATCTATACAAAAATAAGAAAAATATTTGAGGTAAAGTACAATTTTTCCCAAAAAAATATTTTTGTGCCGGAATATTATTTGCATTCAAGTGCAAGAAATTATGCCGATGAAGAAAATATTCTTGATGTAAATGTTCTTAGTTTTCTATGGAAAACAGTAAAATAATATTTCGACGGAGGCAGAGCCATCCGCCGAACGCAGCACAGCCTAAAGCGAACGGGGGTAAAAGAAAGGCAATTCACTCATTTCGACATCATAAACATGAACGGCCGCCTGTACAATCCAATCTTAGGGCGCATATTATCACCCGACAACTATGTGCAAATGCCGGATTACGCGCAGAATTTTAATCGGTAGGCGTATGTGTTGAATAATCCTTTTATTTTGGGAGAGTAATACGAAAATAAGCTATACTTATTGTACTTTTACCGTTTTGTATGCGTTAGAAATATAAAATAATTATTTATGAAGTATCGCTTGTTTTTGGTGTTTCTGATTCTTTCCGGAGGGCTGGTCGCACAACGAACTACTGTGGAGGGGATTGTTAAAAATAAAACCGGAGAGGTTTTGCCGGTAGCAAATCTGAGTACTCCCGACGGGAAATATTTTACCGAAACGGATGAGAACGGTTACTTCAATATTAAATTACCCGGAAGCTATAAGTTGTTGGCAGTTATGCGTTTGGGCTATATTAAGCAGGTTATAAATTTAGATTCTGTGAAGACCCAAGAGCTTTTGCAAGTTGTCATGACCTCAAATTCTGAAATAGGAGTAGTTACCATACGAGGCGATAAGTTGAATGCCGGCGGAACCGTTGCTATCGATCCCGGAATCGCTTCGGTCATTCCTTCCGTAAATGAAAGTGTTGAAAGTATTATTAAAACGCAAATAGGAGTGGTGGGCTCTCGTTCCGAAATGAGTTCTCAATATTCGGTAAGAGGCGGAAATTATGATGAGAATTTGGTGTATGTTAACGGTATCGAAGTGTATCGCCCCAAACTAATACGTTCGGGACAGCAGGAGGGATTGAGCTTTGTGAACCCACTAATGGTCTCTTCCGTCGGCTTTTCGGCCGGAGCATTCAAAGCAGAATACGGCGATAAAATGTCATCGGTTTTGGATGTTCGCTATAAAAAACCGCGAGAATTTAAAGCCTCTGTCTCCGGAGGCTTGCTGGGTGGCTCGGGCTTTGTTCAAGGGACTGCTTGGAAGAAAAAAATTTCACACATCAGCAGTTTGCGCTATAAGTCCAACAAATATTTGCTCAACAGCCTGGAAACGGAGGGCGATTACAAACCAACCTTTATTGATTTTCAATCGTATGTCAATTACAGAATTAACCGGCAATGGGATTTGAGCCTGCTCATGAATGTCTCCGACAATAAATACTTGTTTGTACCCGAAAGTAAGGTAACTACTTTTGGAACTATAAGCGAAGCATACGGTATTTTTGTCGATTTTGACGGCAAAGAGATCGACCGTTTTACAACCTTGTCGTCGGCCTTGAATTTGGATTGGCACCCGACAAAATATGTAAACTTTTCACTTGCCGTTTCGGCTACTGAGGCCGATGAGCAAGAAAATTACGACATTATCGGTGCCTACTCCCTGAATCAGCTCGACAGCGACATGAGTTCCGGAAATGTAGGCGACAGCATTTTAAATTTAGGCTTAGGGAAATTTATACGACATGCACGCAACCGAATGCAATCGCAAGTTTATTCGGTACTCCATAAAGGCTCGGCACAGTTCAATAATCATTATTTTAAATGGGGTGCAGATATGCGTATTCACAAGGTGTACAACAAAACCGATGAATGGGAGATGCTTGATTCGGCCGGCTATTCTGTGCCGAATAACAGTCAAGAGCTTATATTGAGCAAAAATTATCAGTACGAAAAAGATTTCTTGAACTATGAATTTTCTTCCTTTGTTCAAGACAAGTTTGAGTTTCAGTTGGGCCAATCGGATGTTGACCTCATTGCCGGCTTGCGATTAACCTACAATACCTTCAGTGATGAACTTTTGTTTAGCCCGAGAGTTTCTATGGCTTATCAGCCCAATTTTGCAAAAGCCCACGTATTCAGAATTGCCGGAGGATATTATTATCAGCCGCCCTTTTATAAAGCAGTGCATACATTTAACGGAGATTTAGTGGGCGACAGCAAATCGCAACGTTCTGTACATCTGTTGTTTGCCGATGAGTATCGTTTTTTTGCTTTGGGCAGAAACTTGGTTCTGAATGCCGAAATATACTACAAACAATTGACGGGGATTATTCCCTTTGAAGTCAATAATGTTCGTATTCAGTACTATGCCGATCAGCGTTCAGACGGCTATGTCGCAGGAATTGACGCAAAAATTTCCGGTGAGTTTGTACCCGGCGTCGATTCCTGGTTCAGCTTGTCGGTAATGAAAACCGAAGAACGCCTGTACAGTGCCGGAGCCCCCGATGGGTTTGAAACCGGATACATCCCCCGACCAACCGACCAAAGGGTAAGTGTTGCCTTGTTTTTACAAGATTACATTCCCGGAAATAAACGCTTCAAAGCACATCTGAGTTTACTCTACGGCACTCCCTTTGCATACGGCCCGCCCGAAAGCGGAAGAGTAGGGGATACCTTGCGCTCGCCCGACTATAAACGGGTAGACTTGGGAGCATCGGCAGTATTGCTTCGCAGCAACCGATTTTCAAAAATCTCTGTTCTCAAACATGTGGAAAGCATATGGTTTACCGTTGAAGTTTTCAACCTATTGGATGTGGAAAACACCATATCCTACACTTGGTTGCGGGTAGTACCCAACACGGCAGTGCCCTATAACGGAACTTTTGCTCAATATGCCGTGGCCAATCACCTGACTTCACGGCGGTTGAATTTGAAATTGCAGATTCGATTTTGATTTTTGCACCGGGTTGAAGATAGGATTTAATCGGCTGTGTGTTTTACTCCTTTTGGGAAAGTCATTTACTGATGTTTTGCAGTTCATTGTATTGTGCTGATTTAAATCAAGATAACATGTTATGTAATATAATAACTTGCAGTATTAAGGAACAGAAAACAAAATTCCAACTAATGTTAAGGTTAGTTACTGATTATCAACTGTTTATAAAATTAGTGTTTTTATCACTTTTCTGTCATTTTTCTTCGCCGGTGCGAGCGTGTAGCTCGTACTGTTATCGTCAAGAATAGGGAGGTACGAGCGA
>JAYEIA010000180.1:0-1822 GCA_034659855.1 Bacteroidota bacterium | reverse complement strand
TTTTTTACAACAGCTTTCTCAGTTTTGATTCTGATTACGGGCTATAATGTTTCTGTAAACGGACATTATCATAAAATGGCTGACGGAAGTATTATATTTCACAGCCACCCTTACAATACATCAGACACCGGCAACGGAAATTCTCACCATCATTCAAAAAAAGATATTGCGTTTCTGGCTCTGCTGTCCGGCGGTAGTTTCACAAATAATATTATCAACATATCAGTTTCTTGTAATTCATACTCTGAAACAGAATATTTAACTTCCTATACTAATTTGTTAGAAGAAAAAATAATTAATTCTACAAATTCTGAGCGTGCCCCTCCCTATTTTTATAATTTCTAAGACATTTGTTCAAAAGCTCAATCTGTTGAACAGTATATAATCATGTAATTTATTATATTCTTTGCTATCTCTTAAAAAATAGTAAATGCCGTATGTTGTTACAGAAAACTTTAAAATTAACAGATAAACAAATTGAACTGAGAAATTTATAAAAATTTATATTCCAAAATAAGTTCAAAGCCGAACTCAAAAAGTTTTAACAATGAAAAAAATAATTTTCGCAATATTCATAAGTATCATCAGTGTTTATAATATTCAGGCACAAGCTCCTGAGTTAACTCACAAATTATTCGGAACTATTGAGTCAAACGAAAAAGTTGTTCCATACGCCACTGTAAGAGTAGTAGGTACAACTACCGGAAGCTCATCAAGAGAAAACGGTACATACAAAATAGGAAACCTACCCAAAGGCAAATATGAAATAACAGCCACAGCTCTGGGTTACAAGCCACAAACAAAAACAATCACAATAACAGGTATTGAACCTGCCAAATTAAATTTTACACTTCAAACAGACCTTATCGGACTTGAGGAGGTGGTAGTATCATCGAACAGAAATGCCGAAAGTCGTAAAAATTCATCGGTAATTGTAAACGCCATAAACTCGCAAGTATTTGAAATGAGCCAGACCCCTACTCTTATAGGCGGATTAGATTTTACGCCCGGTTTACGCACCGAATCTAATTGCCAAAATTGCGGTTTTTCGCAAGTAAGAATGAATGGTTTGGAAGGGCCCTATTCGCAAATACTAATTAACAGCCGCCCTATATTCAGCGGATTGGCAGGGGTTTACGGACTGGAACTATTCCCGGCAAATATGGTTGAACGAATTGAAGTTGTAAGAGGCGGCGGTTCAGCTCTATACGGCGGAAATGCTATTGCTGGAACTATAAATATTATTACGAAAGAGCCTACTCACAATACATTTTCAATATCAAGTACAATAAGTGCCACAGGTATAGGACATGATGGTATTGATACTCCTCCTTTAGATAAAAACCTGAATGTAAACGCATCAATGGTAAGTAAAAGCGGAAAAAAAGGAATTACAGTTTACGGTATGATGAGAGACAGAGATGCTTATGACCAAAACGGAGACGGTTATTCAGAAGAAGTCTTAATTGAAGGACAAACGTTTGGTTTCAGCACATTTTACAAACCAACTATACGCACAAAATTAAATGTAGATTTCTACAACATAAAAGAATTCAGAAGAGGCGGCAATAAATTTGATTATCTTCCGCACGAAACCGGTATTACCGAACAAGTTGATCACAATATCACAGGCACAAATCTTTCTTTCGATCTTCTTACAAAAAACAGAAACAGCCTTTCATTTTATACTTCCGGACAATCTACCGACCGACAAAGCTACTACGGTGCCGAGCAAGACCCCAACGGATACGGGACAACTATAGATTTTACAGCTTCATCGGGGCTGCAATATACCATAAATACTGATTTTATATCAAATTCA
>JAYEIA010000179.1:0-1835 GCA_034659855.1 Bacteroidota bacterium | reverse complement strand
TATGGGCTCTTACGGGCACATGTACACCCGGCTGAAAGAGGCGGACAGCATCGTAAATTTAAAAAACCCGGAAAAAACAGACATCCTGTTTTTGGGGTCATCGCACAGTTACCGAGTTTTTAACACTCGAATATTTCAACAAGCCGGATACAATACGTTTAATTTGGGCTCCAGTTTTCAAACACCTGTTCAAACTAAGTACCTCGTCGAAAAATATATTGATTCTCTCAATCCCGATCTCGTTATCTTGGAAACCTACCCGGCATCATTTTGCGACGACGGCACAGAATCAACCCTCGATTTATTGTCAAATACCGCCATAAATCCTAAGCTGGCACGTCTTATTTTGAACCACGATGATATCATTGTGTACAATACGTTTTTGTATTCTTTGTATATCGATATTTTTACAAATAAGAAATCCCAATTTGTGGAAAACACCGTAAAAGTCAATGATACATACATCAAAGGAGGCTTTGTTGAAAAGAAGATGGATTATTATAACTATGAAACCTACGACAATCAAAGGTGGAATTTTAATGAACTGCAGTTCGAAACCTTTCGGGAGATATTGGATATTCTACAATCGAAAGATATAAAATATATACTGATGCAAGCCCCAATGACCAATGCACTGTATAACTCATACGATAATAATTCCGAGTTTGATAAAAGAATGGAAAAATTGGGCCGATATGTAAATTTGAACAAAAGTGTTCAATTGGACGATTCTTTGCACTTTTATGATGACGATCATTTGAACAGAACAGGGGTAAAAATAGTTGATGAGAAAGTATTGGACTTGATAAAATAATATAAGAGTTTGTCAAACTTGAGAGTAGCCATTTTGTTTTAAGGGAATATAGTTTTACAAAATGAAATTTATATCTAAATTTGTGCATTTTAAAATTTGAAAATAAATTAAGAGAAAATATTAAATAATGTTATTTAACTCGTTTGAATTTGCCATATTTTTACCGATAGTGTTTCTCATTTATTGGTTTTTGCTGAATAAAAATCTAAAACTGCAAAACTCATTTTTAATTCTTGCGAGTTATTTTTTTTACGGTTGGTGGGACTGGCGTTTTCTTTTATTGATAATATTTAGCTCAAGTATTGATTTTTTAGCCGGGCTGGGTATGGCTAAATACAAGGAAAACAATAAAAGAAAATTATTGTTGGTACTGAGCATTCTTGTAAATCTGGGATTTTTGGGCTTTTTTAAATATTTTAATTTCTTCGCCGAAAGTTTCGCCGATGCATTCACATTAATGGGGAAGCCAATTGAAGTATCTCGCCTCAAAATCATTTTACCCGTTGGTATAAGTTTCTATACTTTTCAAACCCTAAGCTATACCATTGATGTGTACCGAAGAAAATTGGAACCCACACGAGATGCGTTGTCGTTTTTTGCTTTTGTGAGTTTCTTTCCGCAACTTGTGGCTGGTCCTATCGAGAGGGCAAAAAATCTGTTGCCCCAATTCTATAAAAAAAGAACGTTTGATTATACCAAAGCCGCCGACGGAATGCGTCAGATATTATTGGGGCTGTTCAAGAAAATTGTGATTGCTGATAATGCCGCCACTTTCGCCAATGAAATTTTTAATAATTACGGCGATTATTCCGGGAGTACATTATTATTAGGCGGAGTTTTCTTTGCGTTTCAAATCTACGGCGATTTTTCAGGTTATTCTGATATTGCCATCGGAACGGCTCGATTATTCGGATTTAATTTAATGCAAAACTTTGCCTATCCGTATTTTTCAAGAGATATTGCCGAATTTTGGCGGCGGTGGCACATTTCGTTATCCACCTGGTTTAGAGATTATCTGTAC
>JAYEIA010000178.1:0-9351 GCA_034659855.1 Bacteroidota bacterium | reverse complement strand
AAAGAGAAAGCTTTTATCGGTGTATATTTCTTATTTGCACTTATGACAATGTATGCATTCTCATAATTTAAAACATAAAACAGTTTGTCATTTAATTGCTGTGAATAATAAGTTGTTATTTCAGGCTTTTGGGAAGATAATTCATATTGCCCGGTATTATAAGTAAAATTTTTAGCTACTGCTTTTACTTCTGATATTGAAACTTTTTGTGCAAAGGATATATTTGAAACTAAAATCAGAAATACAAACATGTGTCTTTTCATACTGACAAAATTATTAACAGAATTATAAAAAAAAGAAACTTCTGCAATAATTGCAGAAGTTTCTAAAAAGAAGGTTACTTAACAATCGATAATTTTGTTGTGAAAGTATTTTTATCGCCAATAAGAACTACATTATATAATCCGGAGGCAAAATCTGAAGTATTTATTGAAATAACACTTTGATTTAAAGTGGCTGACGTAAATACTTTTCTTCCCGTAATATCATAAACTGCAATTTCAGATATATTATTTAATTCTGACAAGTTTATGTTTACAAATTCATTCGCAGGATTTGGATAAATGTTTACGTTTAAGTTTGAAACTTCATTAACAGATGAAGAACCCAAGAGTACCCATGAAGGAGTATTTTGAACTTCAATAATAGCCCCGCCATTAGCTTCATCAGCAGTTACGTCTCCGGTGCCTTCATTAAATTTCATTAAAACTATAGTGTTTGCATCTGTTGTATATTCTGTTCCTCCGGGCGATGTTGTTTGAAGGTTAGCAATATCTTCAGCTTCGTTTAAAATTCTTACGTCATCAATCTGAGCGTTTAGGTTTGTACCCGCACCACCGTTTGCGATATACATATTGGGATGAAAATCCGGATCAAAATCATCAGGACTCGGCTCAAGCGTTAATGCAGTATAGCTTTCAAGCGATGCATCTACCCCATTTACATAAAGCTTTATCGAATTTTCAGTAGAATTATTAATTACGGCTATATGATTCCATTCATCAATATTGATTACATTGTCAATAGTATTAATGTAAGTAGTAGTACCACCATTTGTGTAATGAGTGAAATAAACTCTTTTTGAATCATCTTGATAAAGAGTAATAGCAAATTGATACCATCTTTTAATAACGACATTGTTATGAATGTCTGTTGATAACGGTTTAACCCATGCTTCGATGGTATAATCAGTTGCACCGTTAAGTTGATCTAAACTTGCATCAGTTTCATAGTATACTCTTTGGTCTATTCCATCATATTCAATGACATAGTCATCCTGAGCAAACATAGATTGCATACTAAATAACATTACTACTAAAATAAATAACGATTTTCTCATAATTGTATAAAATTTAAAGTTTAACATTCAATTAACACTATAAAGACGAGAAAAAATGAATATACCCTACCATAAAAAGCAAAAATTTTTAATTTTTTTATATCCTGCTCTTAAAAGCTTTAGTGATTTTGTTATATGTTTTTCTACTGTTTTCACTGATATATCCAGAATTTCAGCTATTTCGGTATATTTCAAATCACTAAAACGATGCATTATAAAAATCTCTCTGCTTCTGTCGGGTATCTGACTTATCAGAGTTTTAAGTTTAAATTCTGACTCTTTTTGTAGTATATACTTATCGGGTAATGAGTCATTGGCAGAAATTTTATACTGCTCATCATTGATTGTAATTAGATTTTTATTCCTTTTTCTTATATATGAAATTGTAGTATTTTTTGTACTTCGAAATAAATAAGCTTTTACATTTTTATTTATTTTTATTTTTTTGCGTTTTATCCAGATATTAGCAAATACGTCGGCAACAACCTCTTCGGCACAAGACTTGTTATTACTTATTATTTGAGAATACATGCACAATTCCTTGTAGTATTTATTAAACAAACTACTGAAAGCATCTTGATTGCTTCTTTTGATTTGCTTAAACAATTCAGAATCTTTTTTATACATATTGTAATCAGAATCTCTCAAAATATGTTTATAAAAATTACAGTAATTTCTCAATTATATTTTTGAATAAATAATTGAATCGGATGAAACCGTAAAAATAAAATATAAACGTCACCCACAATTAACAATATTCATAAAAATGCAGAAAGGTAAAAAAACAAGAAAAACAATAAAATATTTACCTTTGCAAATATTAAACAATAAATATTGTCTAAAATGTTAAAAAAAATACAAATAAAAAATTTTAAATCAATTCTTAACGATACAATATCATTAGGGAAGGTCAATGTATTTATAGGTGAAAATGGCAGCGGAAAATCTAATATTTTAGAAGCATTAATGTTTGCAAGTATCGCAGAAACTTACGAAACAATTGATGCAGATATTTTATATACAAATGGTTTTAGGGTAAGTAAACCTTCATTAATACTAAGCTCATTCAAAGGAAAAAGCCAAAAGCGAAAGGTTGAAATAAATTTAGATTTTACAGACAAGAATATAACATGTAAACTAAAACCGGAAGATATAAATAATATTTTTTCTAAATGGAATAAAGAACTTTCCCTTGAAGACGATAGTAACAAATTTTTAAATACAAAATTTCAAGAATACCTTAACTTATCAGCAGAATATAAAGATAAAGTTATTTCTGAGGTGGAGAAAAGCCTTAAAGAAAAATTTCAAAGCCTAAATGAAGAAAAAAATGAATTTAAGAAATCTCAAAGTTACACAGACTTAAATAATTTTATCATATATACTCTGAATACCGAAGCATTAAGGGGAATACCTGAATTTCAAAAAAGCCGAAAAGGTATCTATGGAGAAACGCTTGATATTATTATAAATGAATTAAATAATGAAGAGCATGAAGAACTCAAAAATTATTTATATACTTTTTCATGGCTTGACGATTTCTTTATTGATGCAAAAGATGAATTAAAGCAAAAGGGGTATAAATTAAACCATAGTAAATCTTTATTATATTTTAGAGATAAATATATGATGGTTAAGAATAACGTGTTTTCTTCTGAAAATTCAAATGAAGGAATTTTACACATTTTATTTTACCTCGCAACTATTATTAGTAGTAAAAGTCCGAATCTTTTTGCAATAGACAATATTGAAACATCTTTAAACCCACATTTATGCAGGCATACAATGTCGGAAATATGTAAACTTACAAAAAAACATGATAAGCAAATTCTGCTGACAACTCACAATCCTGCAATTCTTGACGGATTAAATTTATTTGATGATGATATTCGTTTGTTTGAAGTTTTTAGAACAGATAAGGGAGATACCCGAACTCGCAGAATAAAATTAAAGCCCAAAGTAAAAGATGAAGAATATAAACTTTCGGAACTTTGGACAAGAGGCTACCTTGGAGCAATTTCTCAAAAATTTTAAGTATGCGAAACGAAATTATCAGTATTATATCAGAGGGGCTTGAAGACCAAGGTGTTTTAATTTCAATATTAAAAGCATTTGGTTTTGACAGGAGTGAAATCAGATTAATAAGACCCGGTTTAAGCAAAGATGAAAATGATTTGCATAACGACTTGCAAACAATAGGGACATTCCAAGGTGTAAAAAATTCATGCGTTGGAAAAAATAATAAACGTCCGGATTTTGAGAAAGCATTATTTTTTCATAATTGTAATACTATTGTTATTCAATTAAACACAGCAGAAATTGAGGAGCATGACTTTCCTTTTATCAAACCTCAAAAACAAGGAAATTTGAATTATAGTACTGAATTAAGAGAAAAAGTAATTTTACTAATAAATTCATGGTTAGATAATAATTATACTGATAATATCTTATATGCCATAGCAATAGAAGAAATTGAAGCATGGTGCTTAACTATTTTTGAAGAAGATACAGTAAATTCAGCCAATCCCAAAACAAAACTTCATAGATACTTAAATCGAAATGACTTAACTTATCGAAAATTAAAATTGAATCAGAGTAAGCATAAATGTGAATATTTTGAAACTTTTACAAAAAAGAAAGGATTTCACAAAATAAAGAAACTTAAACAATTTGCTGAACAAAATCAAAGTTTAGACGACTTTTTAATTTCAGTAAAACAAAGATTTAATTAAGAAAAATACAGAGGGGGTAACACCTAAATTGAGCGATTGCAAACTTTGAAAATTACCAATCATTTAGCACTCAAAGAATTTCTAAAACTTTTCACATACCAACAAGCTGTCCTCAAAATTTATAAAAATCTTTTAATACCAAAGCATTAGCCATTTTCTTTGTTCGCAATCGCTCAATTTAGGTGACATTCTGCTTGAAGTCTGCCATTTTTTGTTTTTTATTCCGCCTACGGCTTTACAAAAAATAAAAAATGCCCGCCTCAATACACATTTACGATATACAACAAGCAAACAATTTTAAATATTTTTAACCAAAGCCCCCCACTCCTTGTCCACAACAAACTGATGTTTAAGATAATAGTTTCCGAATAAAAAGTGTGCTTTAATGGTTTTAACCCCTTCAGCTTTCATAATGGTAAAGAAATTCTTCATCATCGCCGAGCCTATTCCTCGGTTGTGCAAAGAAGAATTTATGGCCATCCCGTCGAGTAAAACCACGTTTTCTTCCAAAACCTTATAACACAAGCCTCCCACAACTTGATCCAAGTTATCGGTTACAACATAGTGCAAGTCCATGCCTGATATTTTCTTGGGGTAATTTTCTTTATAAAACAGCTTGTATAATCTGCCCACCTCTCCGGCATGCATGGGTTTACGCATCACATAATCCAGTGCCTTATTATCCTTAATATGAGTCCTCACAATCAGTTCTTCACCCGTTCGTTGATGGGTTTTCTGAAAATCTACCGTTTGTTCAGTATACATCTTCGGAAACACCATTTTTGCAAAAACATCTTTGCCGGATTGTTTCTGTAACTCCTCTTGAATGTCAGACAACTCAACAAACTGAATAGGCAAAGTCTCAGGCTCTTTTACCATTCGTAAGATAAGAACTTCGAACTTTTCATAAATATTTTTGCTGTTCTTGAAAAAGGTTTCCATATAAAACTTATAGCGTACCAATTCCGGGTATTTTTGAATATCATACAAGTCCAATAATTCACTAACGGTCTGTTCTTGAGCTGCAGAAGAAGCCAAAGGACTTTTTACTGACCAGTCGGCATATTTGTCAATGGCGTTGAACATGGCCAACGGAAAATAAGTAATGGCTTTGTTTTTCAGATACCACTCCGCCTCCGACAACACCGTTTTTTCCAAATCGGAAATATTTTCCTTGGCTTCAATCTCTTTCACTGTATCAGTAATGAGCCGTGTTGCCTCTTTTCCTCCAAAAGCTTCGGCCAGAGCATGAAATATCCATCTCTTTTTCAAATTCTTTTTTGAAGACGGGTAATGACTTTCGGTTTTAAAATAAAAATTCCGAAGTAATAAAGAAAACAAACTTGCCGGACTGTTTTGTTCCTGCCAACCGATAACTGATAATATTTTTGAAGAATATGAAAAGTCATTTTCCGAAACTACAACGTTTGACGGGCTGACCAAGCCGGGTACAATTTTTCGATTACTATAATCCCAAGCCAAATAAAACGTTTGCATCGAGCGAATAAATAACTTACGCCATGCATTGGGATTCTGTTTAGCATCTGCTGACCGCAATTCGGACAAACTCCGGATTTTGTCCCAGGCCGTTAATTCATTGACATATTTGCTTGAGAACACACCGGCATCGGGGTTTATGCATCCAAACTTAGAGACTACCGGCGCACCGTACGGATAACCGGACAATGCAATACTTCTGAACAAAGCTTGTGAATTCTTATTATTTGTAAATTGCTCATCCACAGCCACATGTATATCAAAATGCTTGCCGGCTTTGGTATTCACCACCATGCGATATTGTTGCTTGCGAGGATATAAATGTGTTCGAGAAATCCAAATCCCATGCTCGGGGATATCAGATAATCGGATGCCGGTATCGTCATAAATAAGTATAATGGACTGGATTAAAAAATTTGAACTAAATATTTTTTCAGTAATTGTCGTTTGTTCTGCGGGAGTTAATCCTTCATCAAAAACCAACATTTTTTCAATGACCGAATTTGATAATTTCTTATGATTTTGTTCAACATATTCCAGAAATTTAAAATATAATTCATTCAAATATTTAAGCGCCTGAGACGATAAATAGGGTTCCGATTTTAATAAAATCCAGCCGGCAAACTCTGCCCGAATAGTTCCGTAATAACTCAGGTTCTCCAAACCGAATTGCAAAAGAAGTCTGAAAATTGTATCAAACTGCTCTTCGGTTTGTTTCGATTGCTTTTTATCAAATTTCTTTCGGTACACATGCATTCTCTTTCTGAATGCCTCTAATTGGTCTTTTCCAAAATCACCCCGAGCGATCTCTTTAATTATTTTTGCATTTAAAAATGGCTTACCTGAATCAATGAATGACGGAAATATTTGCGAATAGTCAGGATGCGGATCCCCGGTCATTAATATGCGGTAGGCGTTCATTCGAATCGTGTCATTTTCATGATAAGCCAAGCCCTCCAACCGTCGCCTTGCAATATCAGACTTATACTTACCATAGGTCCCGAATAATTGTTCAACCTGCTTTAAACTGTTCAGTGCAGTTTTTTCAGGAGTATAATACACGGAAAACAACAAGTCGTTCAAAAAGATTAAATCTGCATCACTTATTCCTTTTAATACCGGTTTTGCAGATTCTGAATATTCTCTTCTTTTTTTAGGAATAGATACAGCGGGCGAAAATTGTTTCAAGGGCAATTCAAAACTGTCCTTACAGGGCAAAAACTTGGTTAATTCAGGATTACTGACCCAAAGCACCGGAATTCTGCTCATTCGTCCTAAATCAATCTTGTCATTTTCTATCGTATAAGTTAAATCTCCGATTAAATAGGTGTGCTTCCCAAAAGGTTCAATGGTCAAATGGCTTTTATTTACTGTATTCTTCAATCCGGTTTTATCTTTAATAATTTCTGTTTCCAAAATAGCTAAATCACGAAACAACCATCGAGGTATAATCACTTGGTAATCATCATATTTTAATATAATTTTATTGCTTTTGTATAATTGTTTTACTGTATCGGCAAAGTTTTGAATAATATTTTTCCTCTTGTAAGACCCCTTGGGTGTTAATTCTCCTTTGGATTCCTCGAAATCCCTTTCCGACAATTTAAAGTTAACGACACGTTCATAAGGTGCCAATCCTTTGTTGGCCTCCATAATAATTTGGCGATAATATTCATGTTCGTCATCTTCGGTCTCGAATGAATCAAATATCGGATCTCCCTTATCAGGCACTATCAATAATACATTGTAAGCTTTACCGTCACCTACCAAAAACGTTCTTTTGATACCGGGGACACCGGTAAACATTTTCTCTGCTCTTCCGGGAGCTATGGTTTGTCCCTTATTGTTTTTATAAATATCCTTTACTCGATCTATTATTTCGTGCTGTCCGGCGTTGTCCACCGTAAAAATATCACCGGTTTCCAACCAATAATCATCTTCATCCGGGTAAGGAATATCTGTTTCGGAACCGGGCGGCATTTTGTAGTATCTCGCTAAATAATGGCTTTTTAACTCCAACTCTCCGGATTCTTTAAGCCGGGTTTTCATTCCGGGCAAGGGAATTCCGGTTGAATTTTCGATATATTCCCCGGGTCGGGTCATAGTTATACCACCGGTTGCTTCGGTCATACCAAAGCCGCTGTTTAGAAATACGCCGTTGTGGATAAAAAATTTAAAAATGGCCGGGTCTAAATAGCCGGCTGCCGAAAGCCCCCAACTTAGTCGAGTCCCCACCACCGAATGAACTATTATCTTTACTTCTTCATCATTCATCTGCGGGCTGATACTTTTCATACACTTATCGTACAATTGTACCCACCTTAAGGGAACACTGATAAATCCGGTCGGATTAATTCTCGGAAACAAACTCAATAAATTTGCCACAGAAGTATTTCCGGCGAAGACATAGGTTCCGCCCCAAAAAATACTGCCCATCAATTCCAAATATCTGCCGAACGTATGAAACAAGGGCAAGTAACAAATAAGTACTTCTTTGTTTCCAACAGTGGGCAAGGCGGCAGCACGAGCAAATCGTTTTGACACCAAATTATACTCCGAAAAAGAGACCCCCTTGGGCATACCGGTACTTCCGGAAGTAAACATGGTTGTAGCCACTCGATTTACTTTACGCTTAGGCAAATTACTCAACAATTCGGTGGCTGCTTTTAAGCTGTTGGTCGCTAATTCTTCGGCCAACATATAGTCAGCACTTCGTTTGGCATTGGCATCGGAGCCGGAATAAATAAAAGCCGGTTTAATTCCTGCTTTTGATGCCGCATGTTTTGCCTTTTCCAAACGCTCAACCGTATCAGTAATTACTACAGAAGTTTCCGTAATTTCAAATATATGAGCCAAAGTCTCCTCATCAAAATGAACATTCAGCGGGGTATTATAAATACCGTAAGATAAACAAGCTAAATCCGTTACAGCACCATCCACGCTATTTTCCATGAACAGGGCAACTCTGAGATTTTTTACATTCAAGCGATAAAGCATGGCTGCAACCTCTTGCATCCGGTTATATACCTGACGATAAGTCCAACGAATATCTCGCTTTAAATTCATATCTCGAAACAAAACTCGGCGCCCAAATTCATTAACACGCTGCTCCATTAAATCTCGTACACCAAAGTTTGTATACCTTATAATATAAAAGCAAACTTCTGACCAGTTCAATCGGTCGTTTTCATTCAATTGGGTTAAAAACTCAGGCTTACGAGTCAGCTTTAAAAACTTCGGACCCCAGACCGTTAGTGTTTTTGCATCGGGTGGTTCTTTTACAGCCGCCAATGCCTCCTGTATTATTGCTTGTACAGACTTTTCCGAGTATAATTCCTTTTCGGAAATATTGAGTAATTTGATTATTTTAGACATAATATTTAATGGTTTAATTCGGTATAACTATGAAATCACCTTTACCAAAGTAACAAATTATTCTATTTTAAATAAAAATAAATTTCTAATCGCTGTCTGATCAGAGGGCATATCAATATCTGCCGGATAGCCGGGTTATAAGTGTGGAGAGTATAACGAACAGACAAAAGAATGCCGGACGGTAGGTTACAAAAAGATTTTCACTCTCACACCGGTTCAAATAATATTTTTGCAAATAACTCAATAATTAATATATATTTAAAACAAAAAACATATTTTTGTACAAACTATTTTTATGACAAACAATGAATTATTTGATGATATACGTTCATACAAGGACTCCGAAGTTGAAGCTGCACTGGCCAGACTTATTAAAAGTCCGGACTTAAAAAATCTTCTCACCAAGCT
>JAYEIA010000177.1:0-9473 GCA_034659855.1 Bacteroidota bacterium | reverse complement strand
GAAAAGTTAAATATACCCTACTCTAATTTAAGTGAATGGAGTAAAAAGTCAGATGATAATTGGAGAAAAAGAATATATATACTCTTATCAAATATTGATGAAAAAGAAGTAGTGATTTTTAGGGCTATTCCCGGTATTTTTGACATGAAGAACTACCCAGAAAAATTTATCTGTCAAACCTTGTACAAATTTATCGGAAGGGAGTTTTGTATAATGACTTTTATTGGTCCAAAATGAATCTGCAGATATTAAATTATCGGTTTCATAAATATCCACATAGCCCGCTAAACTTTGTTTTTGAAAATCATCGCCAATTATTATTGGTTTTGTTTTTTGACCGAAAGCTGTATTCAGAAAAAACAACAACACGAACACTGATACAAATTTACTGTATAAATTTATTTTCATAAACAATTTTCAGAAGCTCCGACTGGTTTTTTATATTAAGTTTTTTATAAATATTTTTTCGATGAGTTTTAACGGTCCATATACTCAGAAACAATTCTTCGGCAATTTCCTTTGTCTCATCTCCCTTGGCTATTAATTTAACAATTTCTGTTTCTCTTTCGGTAAGCTCCATTATTCGCACAAAATTATCAAAATCAGACCTTACTGTGTTTGCTTCTCTTTCCAAGCCTTTACTCATCACAAACTTATTGTGTTGTTCTTCCAGTATAAATTCTCGTAATTCTTGTATTGTAGCATCTTTTGAAAAATAACCGGTTGCTTTCAGTAATCTTGCCTTTTTTACAAATAATTTCTTATCATGAGTAGAAAGGACAGCAATTGTTAAATCCGGAAATTCAGCTCTCACTTCCTTTAAAACCTCAAAACCGTTTTTGTCCGGCATGTTTAAATCAAGCATCAATACATCGGGCAATTGATGTCTTAATTCAAACAGCACATCATTTGCTCTTTTAATAATATTAATAATTTGAATATCTCCCTCTTTCTCAAGCATCTGTTTTAAGCCGCCGGGAAAAAGATTTTGATCATCGACTAATATTACTTTTCGTTTTTCCATCTTATCACAAATATAGTATAATTTTAATATTTACACGTCCGGTTTTATAAAAAGAAGACCCCTATTTTAACAATAATTTGCAAAATAACGGTCTTCTCAGTTTAGTCGGTTATTTTAAAGGGGGCAAAATTTTCTTCAACAAATTAACAACTACTTTCCGATGCAAAGTTAAACTATGGAAAGGTAAATTCATATACCCCTTTTGAGGTATATTGTAAAGGCTGTATTTAAGTACAATGTTGGCGGAATTATTTTTTATTTAGGATATTCCTTCCATCGTCTATTTTTTGGACATGGAATCGTTTATCCGGTTTAAGCTCCTCCGCCGGTGCAATCTTGTAGCTCGTACCTCACCTCACTATAAATTTATATTTTCTGCTCATTAATAACTTCTTTATTGTTAAAATTAAAAATATAATTCTATTTATGCAAAAATTTATATTTGATGTATTTCGTAACTTGCGAAAATGGTACGAGCTGCAAGCTCGCACCAGTAGAGATAGCAAGATTTTCATAACTAAAACAATTATTATTAAAGCAAATAAACTAAAAATGACAATACAAAATTTATATAACAACATCGTTTTTAAATTGAGCCATTGTAAATAATAATTTTTCTTAAGCGAAAAGATTTTCGTACTTTTAAAACAAAAATATATAATATGATTGTGTTTATTACTTTACTGTACGGACTGGGAATCATTGCCCTCGTTGTTGGCCTGATATTTTTGATTGTAAAACGTATGGAAGAAAAAAAGCAAGAACGATTTGAAAATCGTGATAATTAATTGCTTATAAATTTGCAGACTTATAAACCGGATGACAGACTTTGTTTTCGGTTTTTTTTATTTCATTCACAACAATACTAAGTGCTTGTTAAGAAATAACGTTTACAGAATTGGCGTGGTTGTTTTGTTTATTTTCAAGATTATTGTGAAACAGTACTTTGCGAATAGCAATGTTTATTTAAAACTTTTATAACCCCGAAAATAGACAAAAGATTTTAATCCGACCTTTGGCGGAACAAGTCAAAATGTAAAGGTTATTTCTTAACAAGCACTAAAACCACCATTGGTTTAAAACGGAAAAACAGCCCTCAAAAGTTGAAACCCGTAAAAAGCTGTTCGGACATTTACAAATTTTAAAGTTTATAATACAAAAATTATATTTTTTGTTACATTAAAAATAAACACCCATAATTGACTGATATTCATATAGATGTAAAATATTGCTTCATTGTTTTTTTATGAAAACTTAAACTTAACTACCTGATTTTTTTAATGAATTAATGCAAAAAGTATATTCCGGTACACTTTTTGGATTGTATGATTTAAAAATATCATAGACATAAAATTATGACAGCACATAAAAAAAACATAGCGAAGAGAAAAGTCAAAGTTTCGGATCTAAAAAGTCACCCGCGCGAGTCGGGACAATCCATTCACAGTTTCAAAACCAGCAAACTCCCCATGTCTGTTTCCATGGCAAAAAAAGGGCCGCAGTTGTTTAACTTAACCGTAAAATAAATTTGTTTTTTAAACGACCAATAATACCAATTATCAAACAATTGGTAAAAAAAATGAAGAGCAATTGAGTTGTTCTTCATTTTTCAGTTTTATATTTGCCCGGTGACTTGAATATAAATTATGACCAACACAAAGCAAACATTCAAAGAAAAAGCCTACGAAATTGTTTTTGAAGCCGACACCGTCACAGGAAAACTATTTGATATTATTTTGCTGGCAACCATATCCCTTAGTGTATTACTCGTTATTTTGGAGAGTGTGCCGTCGATACAAAAAGTTGCCGGCTCATACTTTCTTATTGCAGAATGGATAATTACAATAGTTTTTTCGTTGGAATATATACTGCGCATATACATTGTAAAAAAGAAGAATAAATATATTTTCAGTTTTTACGGGCTAATAGATTTGCTGTCGGTACTGCCCTTATATTTGAATATATTGTTTCCTTTTGCTCATGGCTTATCAGTTATTCGTTCCTTACGCTTATTACGAATTTTCAGGATATTGAAACTTTCCCGTTATGTGAGTGAAAGTCAAACGATTATAAAAGCATTAATCGCCGCCAAACACAAAATCGGCGTATTCTTCTTTTCGATAATTATGATCGTTATAATTCTGGGAACAGTCATGTATATAATTGAAACCGAAGAAAGTGGTTTCGAAACTATTCCTCAAAGTATTTATTGGGCTATTGTAACACTGACTACCGTAGGGTATGGCGACATTGCCCCCATAACACCTTTAGGCCAAGCCGTTTCAAGTGTAATCATGATTCTGGGTTATGCCATAATCGCTGTGCCCACGGGAATTGTAACTTCGGAGTTTAACAAATTCAACAACGATGATAATAAAATAACTACTCAAGTTTGTCCAAACTGTTTAAAAGAAGGGCATGAGCCTGAAGCCGTTTTCTGTAAATATTGCGGTGCTAAACTTAATCCTTAAGCGCCTGCACAGCATAAACGGCAAGCAAGTACAACAACACAAAATTACCCGGTCAATGACTGAACTCAACACCCAAAACTTACCCCCGGGAACTTATATTTTTGAATACACCCTAAACAATAAAATGCTTGAGAGCGGGAAGTGGATATTGAGTAAGTAATTTTCAAAACGTATTATGCAGCATAGAAGTCATCTTTGCAGAATCGTTTTTTTTTTTTTGAGTTTTGTTGCAACTAACAAAAATTTAACCGTTTACATAAAAAACAACAAAATGAAAAAATTCACACTTATTATTAGTGCTTTTGTACTATTTTCTGTAATTTTGACTTCGTGCAATAAAGACGAAGACCAAATGAAACCCGACAACCAACCAAAAGATTTAACCGAACAAAAAATCCTGAACTTTAAAGCCAAAATGAAAAACAATCCCAAGTCCGGAGAAACTTTTTCGATAGATTCTGCGGTTTGGTATATTGAGGCGTTGGCAAACTATGAAAATTGTATTTATGAAAATGAAGAAGATGCACCTATATACAACTTAGAGTACCACAAAAGTATATCATACCCAATTAGTGTTAAAAATAACAAAATTAACATAAATGCCGTAACAACTAGTTATAACCAACTCAATGAATTTGTTACGCATACATTTAACAAATTCTCGCATGAAAACAAAGTTAATTACCTCATAGATGTAGAATATACAGGAGACAGCCTGCTGTTCCAAACAGTTATACACTATGCCGGACCTCAATTAAAACCGTCCGATTTTGACAGAGCCTGGATGTGGCATGACTGCAATCTTCCGTCAGGCACCGGTGATTGTGACGGAAATTTTATTGGAGAGCGTTCTTTAGTAACAGAAATTTTAGCTTATTACTATGGTAGTGCCGGTAAACCCCACAAAACCGGATACTACACCGGAATAGATAAATATAACTGGAGTGAACCTACTGACCCACATATGTGGGATACTTCTAATCCAAGCCCTTTTGGTTATGGGAGTCCGTTATATCAAGAATTATACATAGTTGAAGAACAGCCTTTTTTTGAATGGTGCGTACTCGAAGAGCACTGCGAATGGTATGCAGATAATTTTAGTTATGCTTTAGAACTAGCACATGAAGAATATGACCCGGTTTTCCAATATACCGGAAAATCATTTATTAGCTTTGATCTAAGAGCATGGGAAGGTTATTTTGAAGGCAGCTCTACACCATACAGAATTCACAGAATAGATCTAATATATGGAGAGTATCATTCAAGTTGGATCAGATAAAATCTAATTAAGAACTGCACCTTTTTATAACAAACCAAGTATAAAAGGGTGCTTTTCAAATTATAACTATAAACAAACAAATATTATGAAACAGCCCCTCCTATTCGTTCTTTTTCTTTTACTGCTTATTAATTCTAAAGCCCAAGAAACATTTTCATATACATTAGATCAATATTACGGTCCGGAATTTTTTGAAATGTCGGATAACCGGTATGCCTTTATTTCACAAGACAGCATACTAATATTGTCAAACCAAGGGGAAGTATTGGAAAAAAGATTTTTTTCGGAATCAACAAATTCTCGTCTTCTTGATTTTTATCAAACAGATGCGGGAACAATATACAGCACAGGTATATATGATGAGGTATGGGGCAGTCATTTCTTTTTATCGTTCATAGAATACGATAATGAGTTACACCCCATACTCAAAAAAAAATACAGGATTGAAACTCCCGATCGTCAGATTGTTCGGGGAATAAAATCTACAATGACTTCGGAAGAAAATTTTGTTTTTATAGCAAGCATTGCGGATACCAATTGGGAGAACGACAGCTTGTACTCCTACAAAATATATCCTGCAAATGATTCTATTTGGAAAGGGCCTGCACAAGAAAACGAATGGAGCATCGGCCGAATAGAACAGATGAATGATTCAACCTTTTATTTTGCCGGAGAGAAATTAATGGATAACTACTCGGAAATTGTTGTACTGGACAGCTCCCTGGCAGTTTGTGATTCAATATTACCCGGAGAATGTGCCAATGCGGAATATATCTATGTAAACAGTAGTTGTGACCTAAAAAAAATATCCGAAGAAAAACTATTATTCAGCTCTGATGTCCGCACACAAGATTATTCACCTGCCGGCATAGGTATTGCAAAAATAGATACAACCCGAACGATACTAGCCGAAGCCGCATTTAAGAAAGGCGACCAATCCGAATATTCAATGTATTCTTCCATTGATTTTATTGATACTGCAAATATTTTTATCGGAGGAAGAGTTCTGACAGAATTGAACCAATTCTCATTCCCCTACCAAGGAATTATTGCAAACTGCGACAACAATTTAAATGTAAAATGGGAAAAGTTTTATCAAACTCACGAACTGGCATCGGAACGGTTATTAAGCATAAACGCAACTGCAGACGGGGGACTTATAGCTATTACCCAAGTGAATGATTTTAATTCCGGATCGCAAACTCCCAATTCTCTTTCCCAAATCCAAAATCAACAAACCCATGATTCGCAGCTTGGAGAGATTATTATAATATTTAAGTTGGACTCTCTGGGAAACAGTCCTTATGAAGCTACAAGCTCCGGCAATACGCTTATTAAAACCTCCGAACTCTTCCTCTACCCCAACCCCGGCACAAACCAAATAGAAATAAGAACAGCCGTGCAAAGTCTCGGCGGCATCTTTCGCCTGCACAGCATAAACGGCAAGCAAGTACAACAACACAAAATTACCCGGTCAATAACTGAACTCAACACCCAAAACTTACCCCAAGGAACTTATATTTTTGAATACACCCTAAACCATGAAATACTTGAGAGCGGGAAATGGATTTTGAGACGGTGATTTTTCGGGTTATATCTGTGAGTTGGTATAAAATTCCAAAATATTTAACTACATTTGCCGCTCAAATAAAAGAAATAACAAGTGAACAAACCCGAACTTTTATCCCCCGCAGGAAACATTGAAGCATTTTATGCCGCACTGGAAGCCGGTGCCGATGCTGTATATTTAGGACTCAACAACTTTAATGCGCGTGAACGTGCCGATAATTTTCATTACAAACAGCTCCCTGTAATCATAGAGGAAGCCCACCGTAACGACACGAAAGTTTTTATTACCTTAAATACCGTTCTGAAAAACAGTGAAATTCCTGAATTTATTGACACCTTGGCGTTTCTTAACCGAGCAAAACCTGATGCAATAATTATTCAGGACTGGGGCGCCTATTTCTTAGTTAAAAATTACTTCCGCAAACTAAACCTTCATGCCAGTACTCAAATGGCAATTCACAACAGCGACGGAGCAATATATACACAAAGAAAAGGTTTTGACCGGGTAATTCCGGCCAGAGAACTCACCATGGAAGAAATGCAAGCTATGGTCGATAAAAGCAAGCTCGGAATAGAAGCATTTATTCACGGGGCATTGTGTTATTCCTATTCGGGCATGTGCCATTTCAGCAGTTATTTGGGAGGGCACGGAGCCAACCGAGGATTATGTACACAAGTTTGTCGCAGAGATTTTAAAACAAAAAAAGGAAACGCTCCTATATTCAGTCTGAAAGATAATCAGCAAGCCGCTCAAATCCCGGATTTAATAAATGCCGGTGTAGAATCTATGAAAATAGAGGGTCGGCTTAAATCAAGCGATTATGTTTATAGAGTAACCAAAGCTTACCGAGACCTTATTGACGAAAAAATAACGGTTGAACAAGCAGAAGAAATTCTCAGCTTGGATGCCGGACGAGAGAAAACCGGTTACTTCCTTTCCGGATATATTAAAGACGCCATTACATCAAAAGCCAATACCGGCTTACCACTGGGACAAGTTGTCTTTAAAGAGAACAACACAATTACCGTTTCTTCAAATCAAACATTTGATTCTCCCATACGCTTGCGAATAAAAGACCGAAATACCGGAAATCAGCAAAATTTAAAAGTCAGAGACTATACCCAAGAAGACAACCAAATTACTTTCGACTCAGATTTAGAATTCAACTTAGGAGATGAAGTTTTTCTGGCCTCGGTTCAAGAAAAAAAGTTTCCGCAGAAATTTCCTGAATACGACCAACGCATTCCGAAATTTAAAGCATTTAACAAAGGAAAAATCATCAAAGAGCTGTGGTTCAAAGATGCCAAAGTAAACTATACCCTTTTCGTAAGAATTGATAATACGGAGTGGCTCAAAAAAATATATTTTGACACGGTTGATGCCGTAATATTTTCATTTTCGGAACATGAATGGAATGAACTCAAAATGAACAGCGGACTGATACAAAAATTCAAACATAAAATATGGTTTGAGCTACCACGCTATATTTCCGAAAAGAAACTAAGTTTCTATAAATCTTTTGTAGATATCGCCGTTAAAAAAGGATTCAAGAAATTTATGCTGAGCCACATTACTCAAAAAGAAATTTTGCCGAAAGATGCGATCTTCGGATTAAATGAAAATGCCTATGTATACAATGATGCGGCTATTCATCAATTCCGAAATGAAGGGGCAAAACTTGTAACCTACCCCGTTGAGAACGACAAAGAAAATCTGTATAACTACAGCTACAAAGCCGGAATTATTCCGTTGTATTTTTATCCGAGACTGTTTATGTCACGTATGCCCATTAGCGTAAAAGAAGAAGAAACCATTATTGATGATATCGGAAAAAAATACAAGAAATTTTCCAAAGACGGCATGACAATTATTACCCCTGAAGTACCGGTTTCATTGACACAATACGCAGAAAAATTCAAAAAACACGGCTTCGGGCGCTTTTTAATTGACTTGAGTTTTGAAAAACCTTCAAGCAACAAATTCAACACCATTACAAAACGCTATTTTCAATCAGTACAGATACAGCCCTCAACCAACTTTAATTACAGCAGGGATTTAAAATAAGTTTTCTGATTTTTGGGAAACATGATCGCAGAAAAAATCCGTGCAAAAACTAATATTTTTGAAAATAATTTTTCAAATTATTAAGTTTTTCACGGATTTTGCAGTTAATAAGAGCAGTCGTGTAAAAATATTTACCCGGACGATGTATTCCGGATAAAATGTTTCAACTCGAAGCAAATGAAACAGGCAGAATAAACAGATATTCCGGGGTTTATATTGTGCCGAAATATGGCCTGAAAACAGTAAAACAAAACACTCATGTATAAAGCAATCCCTATAATTCTCTTGTTGTTTCTTGCTCAGGCTCTGTCGGCTCAAGACTATGAATACAGAGGTGATGAGTACTACTCTTACGATGAAGAACTCAATCTGTATCTCGAAGCCGATTACAAAAGCAGAAGAAAAACGAAGTCGGAATATATTTTCAGATTGTTGAAAGTATATACTAACACCGGCTCCCAAGTGGGCGAAATACAAAGTGAAATGTTGGACGATTCTTGCAGTCGAAATCAATCCTTTGCCTTTGATAAAGACCACAGTTCCTTTTCACGAAAATTTGTGCTTATAAAAGGAGCAAGCTGTTTTTACATCTACAATTTAAAAAATAAAAAACTGAGCAAACCCCAAATTCCTATCTACTGGAAAATAAACAAAGAAGCCGAAAGTGGTCTCATTGAAACCCTTAAGATAACCAAAACAGGGAAAGCTGTATTCGGAAGCACCTCCGACAACGGGTGTTTCTTATTTAATCTGAAAAATATCAATTCGGCCAATGAAATGTTGCCTTACAATATTCCTTTTTTCGGAGAAAACAGATTCTTTCTGATACCCACAGACATAAGTGAACATTATAACGGAGTCTATGTATATCTTGAAAACGGCGATGTATATAAAAAAACACTGTTTTCGAAGAAATACATTAAGGCTGAAGACCGTTCCCGACTAAAAAATTTGACCACAGAAGCTAAAGAGAAAGTAATTATGGCAGCAACCCTTGAGCAAAACCGTTACACTCTGCTTAACAGCCCGGGCAATACTTCCAACACGCCGTTTATTGTTGTTGAT
>JAYEIA010000176.1:0-9477 GCA_034659855.1 Bacteroidota bacterium | reverse complement strand
CTTTTTCCTTTTTGAGTACTTAAAAAAAGACTCACGTAGCTATGGCTATGCTCACTTTTTGTAAGTCCACAAAAAGAAAAAATAGCGGCAACTTACCCGAAATTTCATACTTGACATGACACTAGTCATCTTGTTTTTAGTTAATTAGCATAGCCGTCCTACCGGTGATTTGATAAATTTGACTTTTTGGAGTTGACTCAATGATATAATGCTACAATACAGACTTCGTCGGTTTTAATATAAAGGCTATTACCTAAATTGAGCGATTATGAATAAAGAGAAGTGCCAATATTTTGAGAGCAAAAGATTGGTGCTTATCGAAGTTCATAATCACTCATTTTAGGTATTATATGATTTTGCGATATAACTGGGCACAGGCATTATTTGCAAAAAAGCCAAACATCTGATAGAGAGAGATAACGATAGCTGTAAATTTGTTTTATCAGACATTCAGGCACTCGCAATTATACACAATGTCCATTTTTTTATATTAAAACAGACGAAGTCTGCATTCAATCAATATTTTATTCTGCTTTCTATTGAAAATTGTAAATAATTGAGCTTGAAAATAAAAGCTAATAACTTGGATTAGTTTTAAAATTTATCGACATCTTTTTCTAAATTTGAAGATTAATTATCATACAGACAATAATATTTCAAAGACAAACAAATCATATATACAACATGAAAAACATTAAAAGAGTACTTCTGAAACTAAGCGGGGAGTCATTGGCCGGTGATGATAAACAAGGCCTAAACCCTAAGAAGCTCAAAGAATATGCAGAACAGTTAAAGTCTTTTTCAAAACAGGGTATCGAAATTGGCCTGGTCATCGGAGGCGGAAATATTTTCAGAGGACTCAGCGGCGAAGGTCTCGGCTTTGACCGTGTAAAAGGAGATTACATGGGAATGCTTGCTACCGTTATCAACGGTTTAGCGCTTCAATCAACCTTGGAAGCCGTGGGTTGTCCGGCCGAATTATTTACCGCTTTCAGTACAGAGCCAGCCGGCCTACGATACTCCAAAGATAAGGCCGTGAAGGCCTTGAAAGCCAGTAAAATTACCATTTTTGCCGGTGGAACAGGCAACCCGTTTTTTACGACCGACTCAGCTGCTGCGCTGAGAGCTGTTGAAATAAAAGCCGACCTCCTTCTGAAGGGAACCCGGGTGGACGGCATATATACCGCCGATCCGGAAAAAGATCCCAAGGCGAAAAAGTACGAAGAGATAAGTTTTGATGAGGTCATCTCCAAAGAATTAAAAATAATGGATCTCACGGCTTTTACCATGTGCAAAGAAAATAATTTACCAATTTATGTTTTTGATATGGACAGGCCGGGCAACTTGATGAAAATTGCAAAAGGTGAAAATATTGGGAGCTTGGTGAAAAATTAATGGAAAAATAAGAAATTCTTAGATTCTTTTTAATGCCCATAACAACGAAATTTAAGCCGTCAACAAACGGGATAAGACATCATTCAGAGACGTTGTCAGTCATCGCCTCTGCTATTTAAAAATTTTTACAACAGATGTTCCGTCTGACTTTAAATAGGCACGAAACATTCCACCGGTATTAAAAGACCAACTCACATTGCCTTTATTATCCACTCCGATTACTCCTCCTGCTCCGCCCAAATCGGTCAGTTTATTTTGTATGACTTCGTCGGTTGCAGCTTGTAAACTCAGTCCCTTATAGCTCATCAATGAACTGATATCGTGAGCCACGGCCAATCGAATAAAATATTCCCCTACCCCGGTTGCTGAAATTCCGCAGGTCGAATTATCGGCATAAGTGCCTGCCCCGAGAATTGGAGAGTCCCCTATCCTACCGTATTTTTTATTGGTTAAACCTCCGGTAGAAGTTCCTGCGGCAATATTCCCTTGGTTGTCAATAACCACACAGCCTACTGTCCCGTGTTTGCTAATCTTATTTTCATTATCAATAGCTCTTCGCAGCGATTTTTTTCGCCGTTCTGTTTGAAAATATTCATTTTTTACCGGAACTAAGCCATACCGTTCTGCAAATTGATTGGCTCCTTCCCCCGACAAAAGCACATGCCTCGAACTGTCCATAACCAAACGAGCCGCAGATATGGGATTTTTGATAGTGGTAACTCCGGCCACTGCACCTGCATTCAGTGTTTTTCCATCCATAATTGATGCATCGGCCTCACAAAGTCCTCGATGACTCATTACAGCGCCTCTTCCGGCATTAAAAAGTGGCGAATCTTCCAGTAAATTCAGAACTTTCTCAACAGTGAGGAGTGCCGATTTATCATCTTTTAAAAGCTCTTCGCCTAAGAGTAAGGCCTCATTCAACTTGGCTTTATATTGCTTTCGGGTCGCAGGCGGTAAATTTTCAGGCGTTATATTTCCTGCTCCCCCGTGAATAACTATTGAAAATGTCTTTTCCTCAACCGAAGATTTATCATAACTTTGTGCGGAGCAAAGCAAATTCAAAGAAAGTAGCAATACGACAAATAATTTAGTTTTCATAATTCTGTATTTTTGTGAAACAATCAATTTACATCAAAGATATTGGAGAAATCGTTGTCTTAAAAAGTAAACGCAGCAAACGTATGCGCCTGACAATGAAACCTTTTTCTCCCGTAAAAATAAGTATTCCTTTGGGGATTTCTTTAAAATCGGCAAAAAAATTTGCCCTCGATCAAAAAGGCTGGATTATCAATAACCGCCAAAAAATGGAACATGCGGAAAATAAACGAACATTCTTTTCCCCTGCCGTAAAGTTCAACACAAAGTTTCACGAAATCAAATTACTTCCACTGTTAAAAGGGGATTCGTTCAACTACGAAATAAAAAACTATACCACCATCATTCGCTATGGTGAAAATATGGATATTGACCAATTTGAGTTTCAAGAAGATGTAAGGAACGCCGTTACGGAAACACTCAGAGCCGAAGCCAAACAATACTTGCCTCACAGATTAATCGAATTGGCGGAAAAAAATAATTTAACCGTCAACAAAATTAGTGTTCGAAAAGCAAAAACACGCTGGGGCAGCTGTTCATCGGCAAATAACATAAGTCTGAATGTTCATCTGATGCTCCTGCCTGACGAACTCATTGATTATGTTCTTTTACATGAACTGGCGCACACAAAAGAAAAAAACCACAGTAAATTTTTCTGGGCTTTCTTAGCAGAAATTTGCGAAAATGCTTTGGAAAAAAATCAACAATTAAAAAATTTCAGTCCATCTATTTGGTAGGTTGAAACTTAACGGACTACTTATTTATAATACTATTAACCGGGCGGCCGCCTTTGTATATAACGGTTTTAATCAGGTTTCCGGAGTCATCATAAATAAATTTTTTTCCCTCTTCCAAATAACCGGATTTAAAAAAGCCTTCTTTTTCTTTTTTCCTGGATTTATTATAAAACGTATGATAACCATTGCCATGAAAAACTTTATATTCTTCTTTTTTAACTTTATCATTGTTTGTTGTGTGCTCTTCGTTATTCGTTAGTTCCTCTTCCTTCTTTTCTGAATTATTAGTATAATGAATAATTTTTTCGCCGTCTAATTTCCCGTCAGAATAAACTTTTTTGGTTTTGAGTTTTCCGTTTTTATAATATTCTTTTATTTCTCCGTCTTCTTTTCCCGCTGTCCAAACGCCTTCTATTTTTACCGTCCCGTTTTCGTAATAATATTCTTGTTTGCCACTCCTGCTTCCTGCACTGTTATAATTCCAGTGAGCCGATAAATTTCCGTTCGGATAATATGTTTTATACTCCCCTATCCATTTATTAATTTTCCAATGGCCTTCTTCTGCCGTTTGTCCGTTTTTATAGTATATCTTTGCATAACCGTCTTTTTTTCCGCCTTTAAAAGTAATTTCAGACAAAAGCCCTCCCTCAGGATAGTAATTTTTCCATATCCCGTCCTTCAAACCGGCTTTATAAACTCCTTCTTTTAAAATTTTCTCGGTATTTGTTTGCATATATATCCAACGGCCTTGCTTAAGTCCGCCGGCATCTTCTCGGTTAACAGTGTCTCCCTCGTGAATTTTAAACGATTGAGAATGGCCGTTGAAACCGAAAAACAAAATTAATCCTATGAATAATACCTGTTTCAAAATATGTGCTTATTTATTAACGTTTACGAATATTTTTAAAAGATGTTTCAATTTTTACAATACTTATTAAACAAAAGCAGGGCAGATTGGTCTCCGCGGCTTGCTGCCTTCTTAAAGTCTTTACAAGCATCAGCGTTGCGTCCGCCTGCAATCAATGCTTGGCCTCTGGACAAATAGGCCGCAGTCATATTGGGTTCAATAAGAATAACGTCTGTAAAATCTTTTACTGCTGCTTCATATTTTTGTGTATTCAATAAGGCAATTCCTCTGTTAAACAACGGTGTTTTACTCCCCGGCTCAATTTCCAATGCTGTCGTATAATTCTCTATGGCTTTATCATACGCTTTCATCCCGGCGTAGGCTCTGCCCCTGTTTGAATAGGCCGATACATTCTCGGGATCTTTTTGAACAGCCAAATTAAGATCTTCCAACGCTTCCTCTAAGTTACCCATTTTTCCGTAATTTATCCCTCGATTTATCAGAAAAAAGACACTTTCAGGATTTATATCTATAGCCAAAGAATAATCAGAGGCTGCCTCGGAATATTGATGAAGTTCACTTTTTGCATTGGCTCTGCTGTGATAAGCTTCCGCAAATACCGGGTCATAATTCAAGGCTTCGGTGAAATCATCTATGGCTGAAAAAACAATTGAACTGTCTCGCGTATTCTTTCCCAATTCAAGCTTGGCAAACCCGCGATTATAGTATGCATGAACATAATCCGGTTTTACTTTAATCGCTGCATCAAAATCTTGAATGGCTTGCTTTCTTAATCTTCCGGATGCAACAAAATTATTTTCCGAAGCCAATTCCTCAGCTCCGGTATTGTATAAACTTCCTCGATTGTTTAAAGCCACTACGGCGGTTGGTGATTTATCCACGGTATCCTCCCATAAACTTTCACTATTTTCCCAGACTTTTGTCCGCTCAAAAGTCAATACCGTCAGAACGACGACATATATTGAGAATATTCCGATAATAATCCGTTTTTGACTTGTATAATTTGTTAAACCCAAGTTCACAAAATAAGCCACAAGCATGAAAAATCCTACGGAAGGAATGTAAGCGTATCGATCAGCATACACGGCACTGCCAACGGGAATCAATTGCAATAACAAAAGAATATTCACCACAAAAAATGCCATGGAAAATGCCACTACTTTATTGTTTTTCAGACTTTTATAAAAAATAAATGCAAGCAATAAAGGAACAATAATACTCAGTTTGTAAAACCATGGTACCGTTTGGTGCCTGATGTCGGGGTAAGGATAAATGGCCGCCAGATCTACGGGCAATATCAGTTTCAACAAATACATGGTGAACCCGTATGAAGCTACAAAAATTCGCTGTAAAATATTGTATGAACCGCCTATTGTCAGAGCCTCTCCTTGTTGCTGGGCTTCTATGGCAAGCAATCCGAACAATATGGATAAAGCAAAAAAAGGAATTTTTTCGGCAATAAGTTTTACCGACCATATTTTTCTTTTGAAATAAATATCCATAACAACAATACTCAATGCCAGTGTAACAGCCTGACCTTTCGACAACAATGACAGAATAAATAACAATAAGGCAATAATAAAATAATAGAACTTTTGTTTCTGAATATAAATTAAATAGGCTAATAAAGAGGCCATGAAAAAGAAAGCATACAAGACATCTTTTCTCTCCGAAATCCAAACAACCGACTCTGTATGCAGTGTGTGCACACCAAAAAGAATGCCGGCCAACAGAGCAATATTAATATTTCCGAAAAATTTATATCCAAAAAAGAAAACCAATACCGTGGTCAGAATATGTAAAATTAAATTTATCAGATGATAAATAAACGGGTATAAGTTCCCCTCCTCATCTTCTCCACTCATGCTGTAATCAACTGAAAGTGAGAGCATGGCAAGCGGGTGATAGTTTCCCATAAAACTATTTGCAGAAAAGATTGCCTTTATGTTTTCACCGGATAACGATTTGAGATACGGGTTTTTTATCAGATATTGATTATCGTCCCAATTTGTTATCTCTGCTTTACGAATCGGGCTGTAGGCTATGGCCGTCAATAAAGATATGACGAGTATAAAAAACAAAACTTTTGAGCTTGCTGCAGAAGATTGGGCTTGTCCGCCTATATTTTCAGATATCCTTTGCCTTTTCGGTTGATTATCAGAGGTATTCTGAAGTTTATTTGTTCCGGTATTTTTTGTTCTTTTCATCCGAATTAATCTTACTGTTCGTAAATGCAGACTTCGTCTGTTTTAATATAAAAAAACGGACATTGTGTATAATTGCAAATAATGCCTGTATCCAATTATATCGCAAAATCACATAACAGCTTTTATATTAAAGGAGTACAGCTATCTAAAATATTAAAACAGACGAAGTCTGTAATAATTAAACTGTTCTTCCTTTGCAAACAGCTACTCTTTATATTCCATAAAATAATGCTTGATATCCGCTTCATAAAATGGTTCTCCGGACTTCTTAAATCCGTGTCCGGCATAAAACCGTTCGACTTGGGCTTGGGCATGCAGATATATATTCTTTCCTGAGGGTTTGAGTTCATCCAAGATGAAATTTAACAACAAGCCGGCTAAAGATTTTTTTCTGTAGCTCTTTAATACCGCAAATCGTTCCAGTTTTATTCCTTTCTGTGTTTCTCTCCATCGAGCCGTGGCTACAGGAATATTATCTACGGTTACTAAATAATGAGTGGCCTTCTCATCAAGTCCGTCATACTCAATACGTTTATCTACATTTTGCTCTTTTACAAATACGGTTTGCCTTATTTTATAAGCTTTGTTTATTAGCTCTTTTTCCTTTGCCGAAAATCCAATCAGTTCTACTGTCATACAATGTATGTTGTCAAGTAATTATTATTTATTTCTTTTCTTCTAAATAGCCTTTAAGCATTTCCATACTGATGATCCACAAATTATCTTGCACTTCTTTATTGTGAGCAATTGGCGACGGTTCCATCGGACGCCTGTTCAATACATAGGCTCCCGGCAAATAGCGAAGTGCTTCGGCATCAACCGTATATAATACATTTTCGGAACCTTCCTTTACCGGGGCTCCCCCGCCCCACTGAGTACGCAACAGCTTGGTATCAATAACTCCGGGATGTACTGATGCCGTGACTAATTTTGTTCCTTCAAATTCACGAACCAGCTTGTTGGTAAACAAAATATTACACAGCTTGACAGTAGCATAAACGGCATTGGGATTAAATGATTTTTCTGCATTCAAATTATCAAAATCCAATTCATTGGCATGAATCATTGAACTAACATTAATTATACGGTGTTCTTCGCTAAAATCTTCTCCCTCAGTCAATAGTTTAGTCAGCAAAAACGGGGCTAAATAATTGACTTGAAAATTTTCTTCATAGCCGTCAGCAGTAATATTTTTTTCTTTTATGATAGTTCCCGCATTATTAATTAAAATGTCAGGCATACCGTATGTATCCTTATATTTTTCGAAAACTTGAGCCGTTTGTTTCAGGTCGGCAAAGTCTGCATTGAGTAATATAATATCTGTTTCAGGATAAGTCTCCGTTATTTGGCGATGAGATGCCTCAAGCCGCTTGTTATTTCTGCCGTGAAGCGTAATACGATAACCTTTTGCAGCTAAGTCAAAAGCAAGTTGCTTACCAATTCCGTCAGTGGCACCTGTGATTAAAACTCGTTTTTTCATTATTTTTTAATATTTAATCGTTATATTCCCTGTTAACTATAAAAACATTCTGACTTCTGATTTATATTTGTCATAACTATTGCCGTATGATATGCTGCATTCGAGTTCCTCACGCTTTGCTATAAAATAAGCTACGCCAAGATGAACAATATTAATTAAAAGTAATAATAAAGATCCGGTTGCGATTGAAGCTCCTGCAATTATAATAAAAAAAGATGTATAAACAGGATGTCTGCTGAAAGAATAAACCCCGCTCACAACCGGCTTATCATATTCTGAAATTGAAAAGGAATACAATGCAGCGGTATACAGCAATATGCCAATCACATAGAGGATAATTCCGGAGGTTTTCAGAAAGGGATTTTCAACTAAGGGTACTGCCGTCAATAGTGCTAACTGAAGGTAATACACTACCACATAGGATAAATTGAAATATTTTAACTTCGGAACTTTTACAAAGCGAATCAAATTATGCTTTGGAATCATAGCGGTCAGCGAAAAACTGATAATCAAAAATACCAAGCTCAACCACCAGCCTCCGTACCATTCAAAACTAAAATCAGGAAATAAATGCATATCAATTGATCATAAAAAGATCTGAAATAATTCTGTCTGAAATAAATAATGACTTTGAAGTCAAAATTAATGAATCGTTTTCTATAATCAAAGATTTTGATTGAAGATGTTTCTTGGCTTCTTTAAGCAAAAATTCAAGAATTTCTTTACCAAATTCTTTACGAATGGTACTCAAACGAATACCGGAGTCTGTTCTTAGCCCCTTGATTAACAATTCATTGAACTTATCCGTAACACTTAGCTGTTCGGTTTCAAAATAAGTTTCTCCGGAATTTACACCGGCTTGCCAAGCCTTTAAATCGGATGTATTCCACATTCTTATTTCTCCCGCATATGAATGTGCCGAAGGGCCCACTCCGATATACAGTTTTTGTGACCAATACGACGAATTATGTTTTGAAATAAAGCCTTCTTTTGCAAAGTTAGACAACTCATAATGCCTAAAACCATGTTTCAAAGCTTCACTCCTAAGAATTGTAAAGAACTCTTCACTTTTTTCCTCTTGCACTTCGGTTATCTCACCGGATTTCCTCTGATGATGCAATGGTGTATCTTCCTCATATATAAGGTCATATGCTGATATGTGCTGAATCCCCAGACTGAATATCCCGTCAAGGGTTTCTTTCCATATTTCACCGGTCATTCCGGGTATAGAATAGATTAAATCACCGGAAATATTTTGAAATCCTAACTCTCGGGCGATACGAATAGCTTTTATTGCTTGACTTGAATTATGTCTTCGCTCAAGAAATTTTAACAAATCATTATTAAACGATTGAATTCCAATACTTAGCCGATTTACTTCCGTTTTTGATAAGTCTCGTAAGTAATCCCTGCTTAAATCATCAGGATTGGCTTCGACAGTTATTTCTATATTATTTTCTGTCTTAAAATTAATTTTAATAAAATCAATAATTGTAGTTATCTCTTTAACAGACAATAGGGTAGGGGTACCACCGCCAAAGTAAATTGTACTGATAACAATTGGTCCGAAATCGATTTTTTTAAGCTGAAGTTCTTTCAACAACGTACTTATAAAATAGCTGTCGGGCCGGCGGTCGGTAACCGAATAAAAATCACAATAAATACACTTTGACTTACAATAGGGTACGTGAA
>JAYEIA010000175.1:0-30945 GCA_034659855.1 Bacteroidota bacterium | reverse complement strand
GAGACTCTTGATTTACTTCCAAGAATTTCAACTAAGTCTTTTTGTTTTAAGCCTTCTTGTTCCATTCTAAACTTTATTGCTTCAATGGGGTCAGGAGCATCTATTTTATAGTGCTGTTCTTCATATTACTTTTTGGCTTTTATTGTCTGTTTGACTGCTCTACGTTCTATAAAATTAAGCAATAATTTACGAACTGTTGCTTCGTTATTCAATAATTCTCTTGGTTTACAGTATAAACTTATTTTCGGCAGTTATTTGCCGATACAGAAGTTTTTAAAAATATTGCCCAAAACCTCATCGGCAGAAAATGTACCGGTAATAGACCCAATGCTGTCCATAATATCGTGAATGTCTTGCGACAATAAATCTCCCGGTATGTTCATTTGTAATCCTTGCTCTACCCTTTCGCAGGCTTCCTTTGCTTTGTTAAGTGCCTCCAGATGACGAACATTAGTAACCACGGTACCCTCCAATTGCTCTTTGGACAGATTCACTGTATTTGACAGTAATTGAGTCAGTTCGGTTATATTCTTTTTGTACTTTGCCGAGACCGTCATATGCGGGATTCCCTCCAAAACATTAGCCGCCGGAAAGGTAAAGACTTCCGTATTATCAATCTTATTGAAAACGATAATCAGTTTTTGATCCGTAATTAGAGATTTTATTTCCGCTATTCGCTCTTCGGGACGAGGATTTGAAGCATCCAATAAAAGCAAGACCAAGTCTGCCCGTTTCATTTTTTCCATGGTGCGTTTAATACCCAGCTTCTCAATGGTATCATTGGTTTGGCGAATTCCGGCCGTGTCAATAAAACGATACAAAATTCCCTCGATAGAAATAACATCCTCAACAGCATCTCTTGTTGTGCCGGCTATTTCGGAAACTATGGCTTTGTCCTCTTTCAGTACAGCATTGAGCAAAGTAGATTTTCCTACATTCGGCTCTCCTACTATGGCCACAGGAATTCCGTGCTTTACGGCATTTCCCAACTCAAAGGAATCAGCTAATCGTTTAATATGCTTGTAGACAGATTGTATCAACTGACTCAAATGCTGTCTGTCGGCAAATTCCACATCTTCTTCGTCAAAATCTAACTCTAATTCAATTAGCGAAATAAAATTCAACAATTGTTCCCGTAATTCACTTAACTCGGTTGAAAAACCACCCCGGAGTTGTTGAACGGCAACTTTATGAGCCGCCGCCGATTCCGAAGCAATTAAATCTGCTACCGCCTCGGCCTGAGATAAGTCCAATTTTCCATTGAGATAAGCCCGTTGCGTGTATTCCCCGGGCCCGGCTTGTCGGGCACCGTTTTTTACCAGCAATTCAAGAATCTTCTTTTGTATAAATAGTGAACCATGGCAAGATATTTCAACTGAATGCTCTCCGGTGTACGAATACGGAGCTTTGAATACGGAAACCAAAACTTCGTCAATTATTGTATTCTTATCTTTTATAGTACCGAAATGTATTGTATTGCCCTCCTGTTCAGAGAGTTTCTTTTTTTTATCTACCGGAAAGAATATCTTTTCGGTCACAGAAAAAGCATCGCTCCCGGAAACTCGTATCACAGCTATTGCCCCATTGCCGGGAGCCGTAGCCAAAGCACATATAGTATTATTGTCAATCATTATTTATATTTTGCACCAAATGTAAGATATTTTACCTAAATTGAGTGATTATGTGCAAAGAGAAGTGCCGATATATTAAGAATAATAAAGTTTATAAAAGAATAAAAAAACTTTGGTCTTTAAGTCTTTTTTTTTATAAATCTTTTTAACTCAACAGATTGGGGCTTATCGAAGCAGATAATCGCTTGATTTAAGTTTTATGCATATCAAAGAATATGGTGCTTAAAAGCAGTTCAGAAACAATCTTATGAACCTATCCGGATAATAAATTTTTTGTCAGCTGTAAGAAAAAAACTACTTTTGGGAAAAATTAACTCACAAAAATTTAAAATATAATGAGCGTTCTGGTAAATAAAGATTCAAAGGTAATTGTACAAGGTTTCACAGGAAGTGAAGGCACATTTCATGCCAAACAAATGATTGAGTACGGAACAAGTGTCGTCGGCGGAGTAACTCCCGGCAAAGGCGGACAATACCGTTTGGACAAACCCATATTTAACTCAGTATCTGATGCTGTAAAAGAAACCGGAGCTGATGTTTCAATAATTTTTGTTCCGCCGGCATTTGCAGCCGACGCTATCATGGAAGCTGCTGAAGCCGGTATCAAAGTAATTGTGGCTATTACAGAAGGTATCCCCACATCGGATATGATTACCGTAAAAGACTATTTGTCTGATAAAGACACCACTCTAATCGGCCCCAACTGCCCGGGAATAATCACAGCCGAAGAAGCAAAAATCGGAATCATGCCCGGCTTTATTTTTGAAAAAGGCAAAGTCGGAATTGTTTCAAAATCCGGAACTTTAACTTATGAGGCTGTTGACCAAATCACAAAACAAGGTCTGGGACAAACAACCGCAATTGGTATTGGCGGCGACCCCATAATCGGAACCTCAACTCTGGATGCCGTAAAATTATTTGAAGCCGACTCTGAAACTGAAGGCATTGTACTTATCGGCGAAATTGGAGGAAATATGGAAGCCGAAGCAGCTGAATGGATTAAAGAAAACGGGACCAAACCGGTTGTTGCTTTTATTGCCGGTGAAACGGCTCCCAAAGGAAAAAGGATGGGACATGCCGGAGCCATTGTGGGCGGCAAAGCCGATACGGCACAAGCTAAAAAACAAATTTTGCGAGACTCGGGTGTTCATGTCGTTGATTCTCCGGCTCATATTGGACTCAAGATGAAAGAACTACTCGGATAAAAAAATTCGTAACGCATTCTATCTAAGAGTGTAGTTTAAAAAGGTTAAAAGTTAAAAGTCTGTAAAGTTAATTACTTGATATTCAATGAATTAGATAAAATTAATATATTTTAATAACTATTTGAATATTAGACAAATAACACTTTTAACTTTAAAACTTTATACTTTTTATACTGAACTCATCTAACTATTAAAAAAAAAGTTTTCTTTTCACAGGGAAAACTTTTTTTGTTAATTTGCACCTCAAATATCAGAATAAAGCGAATATGATAATATCACAACAGAAGCGGAAAGAGAATATAGCAGAATATATCCTTTATATGTGGCAAACCGAAGACCAAATTAGGTCATTGGGGTTTGATAAACATGAAATTGAAGATATAATAATCAGTAAATATGATGTTTCTCCCTCAGCAAAAGTAGATATTCGAAAATGGTATGCCGATTTGATGCAAATGATGGATGCAGAAGGAATTCAAAAAACCGGGCATCTGCAAATCATTAAAAATATCATTATTGATTTATACGATCTCCACTTGAGGCTGTTGGACATGCCTGCGGAAACACAATATCAGAAAAGATATACAGAAGCCTTGCCTCACATTCAATCTCTTGAAAAGAAAATGCAAAACAAAAGTATAAATGAGATTGACGTTTGTATGCATGGACTTTATGCGGTTTTACTTCTTCGCCTGAGCAACAAAGAAGTTTCTGAAGGAACCACGCTTGCCGTCAAATCTTTTTCTTCGCTTATGGCTTTGCTCTCCCAAAAATATAAAGAAAGAGAAAAGAACCCGGCAAAGTATATTTAATAGGCGGGAGGCTCTATGCCGATTCCGTATTTACATTTATGGCATGCGGACCTCTTCTTCCGTCTTTCACTTCAAACTCAACCTCTTCTCCTTCTTCCAAACTTTGGGTGTCCCTATCATTTATTCCGGTATAATGTACAAATATATCATAACCGTCTTCAGTATGAATAAACCCAAACCCTTTAGAAGCATCAAACCATTTTACTCGTCCTTTCATCGTCAATAATTGTTTAAATTTTGCAAAACAAATATACAAACAATATTTTGTATAAATATAAAAACTGCGACTTATTATTAAGAATTTGTAAATAAATTACTGCTCCATTTTCGTCATTAGTTTTCCTTTTTAATGCCTCAAAAAAGGTCTGAAATAGCCCGCTATTACTGACTTTTTTTGAATTTTAAAAAGAAAAACTAATTTAGTAAATGAAACACTTATTTACTTACAATTCCTAAGCAAGAGGGAAGCAAACAATTAAGAGTTTACAAAAAAGCCCCAAACCGCTTGCACCAAGCCCAATGATATGGACATTTTTAAATCTATTCGTTTCGCTTAATCATTATTAATCCTGCATATACAAAAATATAAATCTAATATATAGTAAGCGATTTAAAATATTAGCTTATTTTTTTAAACTTCGTCAATTTCTAAAAATACAAGCGTCTGATTTAATAATTGAAATGCTATTTCACCAAATGCAAATACTCCTTCGGCTTGTATTTTTTTATTTTCTAAGTTGCCAAGTAAATAATATGAAACACAAATAACACTATAGGGGATATTTAAGCTCTCTGTTTTTAATTTTTTCCCAAATAATTCGTGATAATTATCAATCACATTTGCTAAGTAATAAATTTCATCGTGAAAAACAGGTGAGAAAAAAGTAACCTCTTTTTTCTTTTTGTCAATAACTTTTATATCCCTGTTTATTAAAGCACCGTTGTAATCTGCAATAATCGGAAGCCCTTCTTTATATTCTATTTTGCTTAAATAATCAGTGATATTAGCTTTGTCTCCGTTTATAGTACATTCCGATTGGGTAAATGATGTTGTCGGGAATTTAATTTCCGGTGAGTTTCTATTAATTGTATCAAGGTTCAGTATTTCTGCTCTTGCTACTTTGTTATCAGGTAGTTTTATATGGATTGCTACACCATCATTTAAAATTTTTTCATTTTCCTGACCATTGTAAACTTTTGGACTTAACTCTCCAATTCTATCCAAATCGAAACCTGCAATAAAACCGACTACCGGGTTATTAAAAATTTTATCATAAGTCATTGAATTTACACCAAATTCAAAATGAGTATCGCTTTCTCCCGGAATTATCAATACTGTAAATCCATTTTTGAAAGAATTTATTGCAATATTTTTAATATTATCCTTATCGTATTTTTCAATTTTAAAATCAGTTGCAATATGTGTTAAGTCATCTACAAATATTTTTTCTTCGGTGAACTTTCCTACATCTGTATCCATAAAATAGGGTGAAGTTCCACCTATCCAATTTCCTTTCGGTAATACGTCGAGCATCTTTTCACTTGCTGATAATACCATTTTCTTTCCTTCTGAAATAAACTTAATTACTTCCTGTTTTGTGTATAATTTTCTTTTCATTGCTACCATGTTTTAAATATTTGTCTGAAATCAATTTGAACTGCTAATGCATATTTAAAACAAAGTTCGTATAAGTCATCAATAGCATTGTCTATTGATATTTTATTCTTACTTACATCTTTACGCATTTGGTGGATTTTTGTTTGCAGAACATAATTTCTATAATTATGCTCTATTTCGCCGGTTATTATTTTTTTCCACTCCGCTCTACTTTTTTCCGGGATTGTTGTTGCCATAATACTTAATTTAAATTTTACTTTCTTAAATACATTACTGCAGACTTCGTCTGTTTTAATATTTTAGATAGCTATACTCCTTTAATATAAAAGGCTGCTATATGATTTTGCGATATAATTGGATATAGGTATTATTTGCAAAAACTTAAACAGCTAATAATAAGGCAGATAACGATAGATGTAAATCTGTTTTAAAACTTATTTGTCTGATATTCAGGCATTTTCAATTATACACAATGTCCATTTTTTTATATAAAACAGACGAAGTCTGTACTGTCAAGTTTTACAATTTCTTTTTTAATTTTCTTTTAGTTTTTGCAATTACACACAACAGAATAAGCCTTTTAAAAGCTTATTATACTATTCTATAGGGCAAATAACTTCCGAAAATCACAAATTGCGCTTGCCGGACAAAACACCCTTGACCACCTTTGCTACAGCCTCAGTTACAGAATCTTGCTGTTGTTCAGATAGTGTAGGTATATCATTTTTATTTTCTGAAGTGAGATAAGAAACGCTTGTATCCAAGGTCTCTGCTATTTTTATCAGCGCTTTCACATTATAATTATTCGGGTTATCTCTGTTCAACATCACACGTAAACTTACTGTCGGGATATTGCATTTTCTGGAAAGTTCAGCAACCGACCATCCTTTCTCTTTTCTTAATTCATCAATTTTTTTTGTAATATTCATACAATTAACTTCATGTTCATAGAATCTTATTGCCATACAAGCAATAAACCTTTTAACAAATATACTATATATTTATGAAAATAAAACGTAATGAACTTCAAGTTCCCTTTTTTTTTATGTATAACTCAATTTCTTTGACGAAAGAACCCTTTAAGTATTTATAGCTGTGGATTAACCGTAATATACTTTTTATTTTATATTTCGATATAAAACAACCCGGAGGTTTCCGGCTATTCATTCCCGTTCATTATTAACGACTGCCTTTTTATGGACTCTTGATGTACCAACTGAAGCATTTTTTTAACAAAACTTTCATCAATACCCAAACTTTCGCCCAACTCAATCCTCGACTGTATAATATCAACCCATCGCTTAAGCTGAAAAACACTGACATTATTTTTCATTTTATAATCACCAATATTCTCTACTACCTTCATTCTTTTTGAGAGTAATTCTAAGAGTTGAAAGTCAATTGAATCAATTTGCTCTCTGTATTCATGTAATATGTCTTTATAGATTTTATCATCATAATCCGATTTTCTGAAAGTAATATTGTGAATAAGTTCTTTCAGAGCTTCGGGAGTGAGTTGCTGTTCTGAATCACTCAGTGCAGTTTCGGGAGAGATATGAGTTTCAATCATCAAGCCGTCAAAATTAAGATTCATCGCTCGCTGAGCAATGGATTGCAGGTACTTCCTTTTTCCTGAAATATGGCTCGGATCATTAACAATCGGTATTTCCGGAAATTCCAACCTGTAATCCAGTGCCAATTCCCATTTGGGCAAATTCCTCAAATAGGTTTCGCTAAACGGATAGAATCCCCTGTGGATAGCCGTAATGTCGGATACTCCGGATTTCATAATCCGCTCAGTAGCTCCTTTCCACAATCCGACGTCCGGATTAATCGGATTTTTTATCATTACAGGAATACTACTGCCCTGCAATGCATCGGCAATAGCCTGAACCGAGAATGGATTGACGGTAGTTCTGGCTCCTATCCATATCATATCTATACTTTCCGGGTTTTTGAGACAAATTTCAACATGCTCCGGGTAAGCCACCTCAACAGCAACCTTCAAATTGGTTTGTTCTTTTACCTTTCTTAACCACGGCAATGCTTTGATTCCTACTCCCTCAAATGTTCCGGGTTTCGTTCTTGGCTTCCATATACCGGCTCTATAAATACTGACTTCCGGGATTTCAGAAATCAATAATGCCGTTTTTACTGTCTGCTCTTCAGTTTCGGCACTACACGGTCCGGCTATTATAATTGGGTTCAATCCTTTTTTGTTCTTATTTTTATATATTTGTTCTTCCATCTAATGAATATTATTATGAAAACACGATGCTCTTGGACACAAAACAAAGAATTAAATAATACATATCATGATTCTGAATGGGGTGTCCCGCTGCATGATGATGCAAAGTTATTTGAATTTTTGATTTTAGACGCATTTCAAGCCGGTTTAAGTTGGCTAACAATTTTGAAGAAACGAAAAAATTTTCGAAAAGCATTTGATAATTTTGAGGCATCTAAAATTGCAAATTACTCACAAAAAAAAATAGATACCCTCATGAATGACACGGGAATCATCAGAAATAAACTTAAAATTAATTCGACCATAAGCAATGCACAAGCCTTTCTGAACATTCAGCACGAATTCGGAAGTTTTGATAATTACATATGGCAATTTACCAACCATAAAACCATTGTAAATACCTTTAAATCAATTGATGAAATACCCACCGAAACAAAAGAATCGCAGGCAATGAGTAAAGCATTGAAAAAAAGAGGGTTCAAATTTGTAGGACCTACAATTTGTTATGCATTTATGCAAGCAGCCGGTATGGTTAACGATCACGAAACCTCCTGTTTCAGGTACAATGAAGTGATGAAATTGGGTTAAATCAGTTATTTTAGGAATGTAATTCCCAAAATATCGGGTATTCCGGGAATCACATTCCTAAATTACCTGTTTAGCATTTCAATATTGTCAGCATCAATACATGTCAAGGGATATTCAGGATAAGTACTAATAAACTTTTTATATTTTTTTTGATTAAATTTCTTACAGTTCCATTTTACTTCAATAGCCAAGCCGGTATTATAGGTCTCTTCCACAACAAAATCGACTTCATGCCCGGCCGAAGTTCTCCAGTGCTTTATTTTCTCCGGACTATATTTAATTCGCAACTGATTGTAAACAAAATTCTCAATAAGAGCCCCCTTATCTGCCCTTTGCCTCGGGGGGTCAAATCGTCCCAATATCGAATTCCTCAACCCCAAATCATTAAAATATACTTTTGGCATTTTTGTAATCTCTTTTCTGATATTCCGATGATAAGGCTTTAACAAATCAATATGAAAACATTTTTGCAGTATATACACATAGGTATCTGCCGTTTTATTATCTATTTGGAGCGTATTACCCAACTCATTTTTGTTGACTAAATTACCGGTCTGATCAGCGAGTATTTGCAAAAGATTAAGAAACTTAATTTCCTTATCAACTCCCGCCTCTATTATATCTCGCCTTAGGTATGAATTTTTTAATTCGTCTAATATCCATTTTTTTTCTCTTTTATTATCCTCCAATACAACATCCGGGTAACCTCCATACATCAAATACTCCATAAGATAGCCTCTTGCACTTATTTTGTACTGAGAATGATAAGAGGGCTCTTGAACCATACTCCCAATTTCGTCTGAAATTTTATCCTGCTTTTTAAATATCAAAAACTCTTCAAAAGATAAAGGATACAAGTGAAAAATTCGTTTTCGGCCGGCCAAAGAATCTTTAAATTTTTTATCAATATAAAATGCACTACTACCTGTTACTATTAGCTTTACATTGTATTCGTATTCATCATACAGGTACTTCATAAAATTTGAGGGGTCGTCTAAATACTGTATTTCATCTATTAAAAAAAATATTCGCCGATTCGTTTTACCGTCTATTATTCTTTGTGGATGAAACGGAATAAACTTAAAAATAGATTTCACATCATTATTTAGCGATTCCAATACATTTTTGTCTTCTAAATTTATGAGAACAGATTTTTCATTCCTGCTCCTCAAATGGGCATGAAGTTGCCTCAAAATAGTTGTCTTCCCTACTTGCCTTGCACCTGTTATTATAGTATATTTTTTGACCGTCAAGTGACTTTTTACTTCTTCATATAAGAATCTGTATTCCATACCTTTAATTATTTATTCCTTACAAAGGTACAACTTTTTTTACAAAATAGGATATTTTAGGAATTAAATTCCCAAAATACCTGTTATTTTAGGAATTGCATTCCTAAAATATCCAAACTGCACGTAATTTGCTTTTAATCAGGATTTAAATTAAGGATATACTTTCAAGTTTAGAATGAATTATTAATTTTGTTGCTCAAACTTAATCTGCCTGAGTAAAAATAAAAATGAGCAAGAACAAACTGGCAAAATTTGCCGAAAACGAAACGTTTGATCACCTATTTCAACCGCGCCCGCATACAATGCTGAAAGATGACTTTTTCTTAAAAGGAAAATGGCGCAAGGAGTACTTCAAAAACAACAACCCCATTGTGCTGGAAGTCGGCTGCGGAAAAGGAGAGTACACCACCGGGCTTGCTCAATTATTTCCAAGCAAAAATTTCATAGGCATAGACTACAAAGGACCGAGATTATGGAAAGGCTGTAAAACAACAGAAGAGAAAAATTTAACAAATGTTGCTTTTATCAGAAACAAAATTGAATTCATCAACTCATTTTTTGCTGAAAACGAAATTGATGATATATGGATTACCTTTCCGGATCCGCAAGCCAAAAAAGACAAAAAAAAATTAACCTCAGAACGATTTCTCAATAATTTTAATACAATATTGAAACCCGGCGGAAAAATCAGACTCAAAACAGACAGCAAACACCTCTATGAGTTTACTAAAAAAATTATCAAACTCAATGCTATTGAACTTGTTTTTGATTCTCCCGACATATACGGAGAAAACAAGGTGGGTGAGGCACATAACATCAAAACTTTTTACGAAAAACAATTTTTGACCGAAGCAAAAGAAATCACACTTCTAAAATTCAAGCTCGAGAAGGATATAGATTATAAAAATCCGCCAAAAGTCCCAAGAAAAAAGCAACAGCCTAAATACAAAAAATAAATTTTCGGCACATCCAATAAAAAAACATACGCATTAAATGATAACACTCCAGGACAAAATAAAAGCATTCGCAAAATTAAGCTCAAACTTAAAATCCCAAAAAGAGTTGTTCATAAGTAAAAATACAAATCCATGGTTTACAGATGAAAATATTAGCTATGCCCTGGATGCCTGGATTGAATTATTATCTGAGAAAAAGCTCAAGCAATGGACAAGTAAATATCCCGAACTAAAGAACAACCGGCAAACTCACAAAATCGGAGTTATCACCGCCGGAAATATTCCATTAGTTGGCATGCATGATTTTTTATCGGTTCTAATTTCAGGAAATATATTCCGCGGAAAGCTTTCGTCAAAGAATAATATTTTTCTGCCAATAATTGCAGACCTACTCACCAATATAGAACCTAAATTTAAACAATACATATCATTCTCAAAAAACCGCTTAACCGACTTTGATGCAATAATTGCCACCGGAAGCAACAACTCTGCACGATACTTTGAATCGTACTTCGGAAAATATCCACACATCATAAGAAAAAACAGAAACTCTGCAGCAATTATTTCCGGTAATGAAACAAATGAGGAGCTAAAAGCTTTGGCCGAAGACATTTTTATGTATTTTGGATTAGGATGCCGAAACGTTTCAAAATTATTTATACCGGACAACTTTGACACCGACCGATTTTTTGAAAATATTATTCACAAAAAAGATATAATCAATCATAATAAATACGCCAACAACTACGACTACAATCGGGCAATTTACTTAATGAATCAAGACGAATTCTTAGATAACGGTTTTGCACTATTGAAGGAAAATATTGGCATGTCCTCACCGGTTTCAGTTATATATTACGAGCGTTATGCAAATATTAAAACCGTACAAGAGCGAATAGAAACAGAATCTGAGAATATACAATGTGTCGTTGCACAAACAGGTATTACAGCAAACAGCCAACCTTTCGGAAAAGCCCAAAAGCCAGGACTCAACGATTATGCTGACAACATAGACACGATTGAATTTTTGCTAAACATAAACAGGACATGAAAAACACGCTGTTCATTTTAGCCGGCCCCACAGCCGTAGGAAAAACCGATTTAAGTATTGAATTGGCCAAACGACTAAATACAGAAATCATTTCGGCCGACTCCAGACAGGTTTACAAAGAAATGAACATCGGAACCGCAATTCCTTCAAAAGAACAGCTTTCCGAGGTTAAGCATCACATGATTCAAAACAAAAGTATACCGGAATACTTCAGTGCAGGAAAATATGAACTCGAAGTTTTGGATATTCTGAAAAACTTATTCCGTAAAAAAAAATCGGTCCTGCTGACAGGAGGCTCAGGAATGTACATTGATGCAGTGTGCAAAGGAATAGACCCCCTACCCCCACCCGACAAAACCATTCGCCGAAAACTTACTCATAAATTTGAAACCGAAGGTATAGAAAGTATCCGATTTGATTTAAAACACATAGACCCGGAATATTACGAAAGTGTTGATTTAAATAACCCAAAGCGAATACTAAAAGCCCTGGAAACATGGTACCAAACCGGTAAAAAATATTCTTCTATTGTAAAAGGGAAAGCCAAAAACCGCCCCTTTAATATGGAATATATTGTTCTCGAAAGAGACCGACAAAAACTCTATGACCGCATCAACCAAAGAACCGACATCATGTTTGACAACGGGTGGATAGATGAAGCAAAAAAACTGCACAAACACAAAGGAATTAATGCCCTGAATACTGTAGGCTATAAAGAAATTTTTGCCTATTTCGACGGAATACATTCACTCGAAAGAGCCAAAGAATTGATAAAAAGAAACACACGACACTATGCCAAACGACAAATAACTTGGTTCAAACGTTATGAAAATGCATTTCGGATTCACCCCGAGGAGACAGAAAAAATTTTTATATTTGTAGAAAACGCATTATCCCAAGCAAATGAATAATATAAACTACACTATACGTGTTTATGGATTAGTGATTAATACAAAAGGTGAAATCCTGTTGAGCGACGAATTGGCCTTTGGAAAAAGAATAACAAAACTCCCCGGAGGAGGTATGGAAAAAGGAGAAGGAACGCTTGATACACTTCACAGAGAATTTATGGAAGAGTTGCAGGCAACTATAGAAATTAGAGAACACTTCTATACAACAGATTTTTATCAACCCGCTTTGGGCAAAACCGAATATCAACTCATGAGCATTTATTACTTTGTAAATATTAAAACCAATATCTCAGGGAAAATTTCTGCTCAACCATTCGATAAAAAAAACTTCAAGCCGGGAGACCAAACGTTTCGTTTTGTCAGTATCGATAAATTAAAATCCTCTGATTTAACTTTACCCATAGACCAAATTGTTATACAAAAACTTATACAATCGAAAAATCTAAAGTCATGAGAAAATTCAGCATAATAGTACCCGTTTTTAATCGTCCCGACGAAATGAAAGAATTGTTGGAAAGCTTGGCAATACAAACCGAAAAAAACTTCGAACTCATCATTGTAGAAGACGGTTCAGAAGAAAAATCGGATGAATTGGCACTACAATACGGTCAAAAAATTGATATAAACTACTTTTACAAAGAAAATGAAAAACCCGCAATAGCCAGAAACTACGGAGCAAAAAATGCCAACGGAGATTACCTTTTGTTTTTTGATTCAGACTGCATACTACCCAAAGATTATTTTGCCAAAATAAATCTGGCACTCAAAAAAAACTATACCGATGCTTTTGGAGGTCCCGATGCTGCACACAGCAATTTCGGTAACTTACAAAAAGCAATCAGTTATTCCATGACCTCTTTTTTTACAACCGGAGGGCTTAGAGGTAGTGCCGAAAAGTTAGATAAATTTTATCCGCGCACATTTAATATGGGCGTTTCGCGAGTTGCTTTTGATAAAATTGGCGGATTCCCTATTACAAAAATGCATCCGGGCGAAGACATGGTATTCAGCATTGAGCTGATAAAACAAGGATTTACAACTCAACTTATAAAAGATGCTTTCGTCTATCACAAACGCAGAAATACAATCAAGACATTCTATAAACAAGTTTCAGCTTTCGGAAAAACACGTATTGTAATTTCAAAACTATATCCGGAAACTTTTAAAATTTTCTTTTGGGCTCCTACCGTATTCACTTTGGGGACAGCATTACTTATACTGTTATCATTTATAAATCCGGGGTTTTTGCTCCCGATAATACTCTACATACTTGGAATTTTTGCAGATTCATACATTAAAAATGAAAGTATTGATGTTGCCGGCTTATCAATTATTACTTCATTTACACAATTGTTCGGATACGGTATTGGTTTTTTAAACTCATACATTAATGTACACGGCAAAAACAAAGACGAATATGATGTTTTTGACAGCGGGTTCTATAAAGCTGAATAAAATTTTAACCCCTATCAGTAAAAAACACAAACGGCCGACATTAAAATGTCAGCCGTTTTTTTGAATAATTGCAATCCATTACAGAGTCCGGTCCAAAAAGTATATTTTATTTTAGTGAAAAAAGTTATGTGCTTAATTATTAGAGTGTTATAAATCATTTTGCAATTAACTTAAAACTCTTATTTTTAGCACTTTAACTTAATAAACTTTCAACTTTATAACTTTTTGAACTGAACTCATTACATGTTTGCTATAATAGTATTCATCGTTTTACTCGGACGCATGGCTTGTTCTGCCTTTGCATTATCGGGCATAAAATAACCTCCGATATCTTTAGCTTTTCCTTCTGCTCCGGCAATTTCATCCATAATTGTTTGCTCATTGTCTTTTAATTGTTTGAATACAGCAGTAAAGTTTTCTTTCAATTCTGCTGATGCAGATTGCTCAGAAATTGCTTCTGCCCAGTATTGAGCCAAATAGTAATGACTGCCCCTGTTGTCCAATTCTCCGGCTATTCTTGACGGCGATTTTTTAGCCGACAAATACTTGCTGACCGCTGTATCTAAAGTCTCTGCTAAAATACCGGCTTCTTTATTGTCGTATAATTTTGACAAATGCTCTAAAGAAACAGTTAATGCCAAGAATTCTCCCAGCGAATCCCATCTCAAGTGGCCTTCGCTCATAAATTGCTGTACATGCTTTGGCGCCGATCCGCCGGCTCCGGTCTCAAATAACCCGCCGCCGTTCAACAGAGGAACAATCGACAACATTTTTGCACTGGTACCCAGCTCCAAAATTGGAAAAAGATCGGTCAAATAATCTCTCAACACATTTCCGGTAACCGAAACAGTATTTTTTCCTGCCCTTACTCGCTTTATGGTAAAAGCCATAGCTTCGGTGGGCTTCATAATTTGAATATCCAGTCCGTCGGTATCGTGGTCTTTTAAATATTTATTCACTTTTTTAATCATCACCGCATCATGCCCTCTGGTTTCATCTAACCAGAAAATTGCAGGAGTACCGGTATCTTTTGCCCGTTTGACAGCAAGTTTTACCCAGTCTTGAATTGGTACATCCTTGGCTTGAGAGGCTCTCCAAATATCTCCTTCCTCTACCGCATGCTCAATCAGAACTTTTCCGTCCTCATCTTTTACATATACTTTCCCGTTAGCGGGCATTACAAATGTTTTGTCATGCGAACCATATTCTTCGGCTTTCTGAGCCATAAGCCCTACATTGGATACATTACCCATAGTGGAAGGATCAAATGCACCGTCTTTTTGACAAGAATCAATTACCGTTTGATAAAACTCTGCATAACTTGTATCCGGAATTATTGCCTTAGTATCTTGCAATTTTCCGGCAGGGTTCCACATTCTTCCGCCGTCTCGTATTACTACCGGCATGGAAGCATCAATTATGATGTTGTTTCCGGCGTGTAAATTTGTAATTCCTTTATCGGAATCTACCATAGCCAAGTCAGGACGAGCATCGTATGCCACTTTTATATCTGCTTCTATTTCAGCTTTTTTGTCGGCAGGTAACTTTTCCAATCTTGGATATAAATCGCCTAAGCCTAGCTCAGGATTTACGCCTATTTCTTTGAACAAATCAGCATGCTTTTCATATACATTTTTGAAATATACCGATACAAAATGTCCGAAAATCACAGGGTCTGAAACTTTCATCATCGTGGCTTTCAGATGAATCGAGTAGAGTAAATCTTTATCTTTGGCATCTTGCAATTCTTCTTCAATAAAACTTTCTAATGCTTTTTTACCCATAAAGGTTGCATCAAAGACTTCACCGACCAAAACCGATACATCTTTTTTAAGCAAGCTTATTTTCCCGTTGGCATCTTGATGTTCAATGCTCAACATTTGGTTTTTCTCGCTAACTATAGATTTTTCATTGGCAAAGAAATCATTGCCTTTCATATGGGCAACATGAGTATTAGATTCTGCCGGCCAATCTTTCATCATTCTATGCGGGTTTGCTTGTGCATTGGCCTTTACTGACGGAGCAACTCTTCGATCAGCATTCCCTTGCCTCAACACCGGGTTCACAGCACTTCCCAGCGTAACTGAAAACTTGTCTTGAAGTTTTTTCTCTTCGTCATTTTTAGGTTCTTCCGGATAATTTGGAATATCATACCCCTTATCTTGAAGTTCCTTAATAACTGCTTTTAATTGTGGCACCGATGCACTGATATTCGGCAATTTGATAATATTTGCTTCCGCTTTGTTAACCAACTCGCCAAGATAAGCCAACTCATCACTAATTTTTTGATCCGAAGTCAAATTCTCTGAAAAATTTGCTATCACTCTTCCGGCCAGCGAAATATCGCGCGTTTCTATTTCAATACCGGCAGATTTTGTAAATGCCTCAACAATTGGCAATAACGAATAACTTGCTAATGCCGGAGCTTCATCAATTTTTGTGTAAACAATTTTTGGACTGTCTTTCTTCATTTTTGTATTTTATGATTGTGATTTAAAGGTTCGAGACCTTTTCATTTGAATATTCATTCGCAAAACTCAAGTGTTAGAATAAATCATTGATATCAACTAAGATTTTCTGTTACAAACTAATCGTTTAGTAGTATTCTTAAAGAAACCTTTGTTTTGATATTAAAGTATAAACATATTCAGATACCACCTGCAAATTTAGTAAAACTTAAGTATTGTGCAAAAGCGAATAGGTCTGACAATTTTATTTTTTTCGGCAAAAAAATTAAAAATACGCTACTTTCATAAAAAAGAATTGCTAAGTGAAGTTTACAACTTTGCTTAGCAAGAGGGAGCTTTCATATATAAATAAAGGCGTAAAACTGATTTTAGATGATGAACTTCCGCTACAAATTACTGACAAATAAACACTTGCACAAACATGTAAGCAACATTAAATAGCACTAAGTGCTTAATTAGCCATTCTTTTTAAATATTTTATTATTTCCAATTCCAATTTTATTGAAAAAGTATGAAAGCGAAACCCCTAAAACACCAATTCCATATTTAGAACTACGTTTAAAATTGATTGAAGATGCTTCTTTAAAATATTTTGTAGGACATGTTATCTCGGCAATTTCATAATCTGCATAAAAAATTTGTGCTAACATTTGGTTATCGAAAATAAAGTCATCAGAATTTATATTATAATTTATTCTTTCTAAAACTTCGCGAGAAAAAGCTCTATATCCTGTATGATATTCAGATAATTTCTGACTCATAAAAATATTCTGAAAAAGTGTCAGAAATCTATTAGCAAAATATTTATAAATTGGCATTCCTCCTTTTATTGCACCCTTTCCTAAAATGCGAGAACCTATTACTACAGGATAAACTTCATTTGCGATAAGATAACACATAGACTCTATCAATTTTGGAGTATACTGATAATCAGGATGTAACATTACTACAATATCGGCATTTAATTCTAACGCTTTGTTGTAACATGATTTTTGATTTCCTCCATAGCCTTTATTTATTTCATGCTTTATTATATGTTGAATCCCCATTTCTTTGGCTTTTTTTATAGTTGCATCACTACTTAAATCGTCGGTAAGTATTATCTCATCAACAATATTAAATGGAATTTCTTTATATGTTTGCTCTAAAGTTTTTTCGGCATTATATGCAGGCAATACTATGGCTATTTTTTTATTTTTTATCATTTAATTAAAATTATTTCTTTTTATACAATTTTACAAATACTCCCCAAGATTCTCTTACTTCTATTTCAATAAAATCTGTTTGTAAAATTTCAATATCTGCATCTGAAAAATCATTAAAAACATTTGAATAAAAAATGTATTTATTTTTATTTAAATTTTTATTTGCGTATACTCTTTTTTCGCTATTTAAATATACAAATTTATCAGGAGTAGTATTTGGGAATACTGAACCTACATCTTCACTTTTAATACCCCGACTTTGAATATAATTTTTCATTTCTTCATGTAGCTTATAATAGTGTATATGGGCTAATGACGCATCCCAACCCTGAGAATATTTTTCAGGGTACACCCATAAATTACCGGTTATCAATCCAACAAATACTATCGAAAATATAATATATTTAAATTTGGTGTTATTTAATTTTTCAAAAATCAAATATGAAACAATTATAGCGAATATTAAATAAATTGGTAAAATATATCTATGTCCTGACAAATTTTTATACGAAAGAAATGATATTAATAAACTTGCAGACATTATAATAAATAAAAATAGAAGTTTACGAATTTTTTTATCTTTTTTTATTGATTTAAAAACTTTAAAAGTTATAAATAAAGCAGCAATCCATAAAAAAATTCGTCCAAAATCAAGCATACGCCAAATAAACACTATAATATTTTTTAAAAACCCCAATAGACCAACTCTTTCAAACGAACCAGCCCATGGAGAATCTTCATGGTAGCCTATCCATGATTTTATGTAATAATGATAAATATTATAAAATAAAAAAACAATTAATGCAGGGTAATATATCATACTTCGTTTAAGTAATAAAAAAAAAGTTTCTTTTATTTTTTGATATTTTATATTTGTGTAAATATCAAATGCAAGTATGGCTATAGAAATCATCATCCCGCGCATGCTTAATAAGAAAAGTCCTACAACGGCAACTGACAATATTATTCTGTTGTTCTTAAAAACAGAATTTAATGCCAGTAAAAAAAAGAACATTAGCGGAATATCCGGTCCAACCAATAAAGTCTGCGACAAAAATGTTGGATCGGCAACAACCAAAGTTAATGCTAAAAATATATACTTATCTGAAATAAACTTATGAAGTAAAATATATAATTGATAAACAATTCCTAATGTAAATGGGAGTATTGCAAAATGACTAACAAAAAGGGTTTTGCCAAAAAGAAACCAAGTAAAAGCCAAATACATTCCAAAAGTTGGAATATGCCCACTATCAATATTATCAGGTAATAATAGCCGGCTAAAATTATTTTCATAAAAGAAATGAGCATGCCTGGAACCTAATTGAACGGTATCCCAAAAGAAAAAATTATTTGAAGAGAGGTATGTCAATATGATAAAAAATAAGAAGAACCCTGTAAGCCAAATTTTATGTATTCCTCTGTTTTTATAAATTTTCATTATATTTCTCTTATAAATTTTTATTGTATTTTTTTATAATACTCTAAATTAAGGTCTAAGACCTATTTAATATTGCTTACGCATTTGTGTAAAGCAAAAACATTCTGCATGTTACAAAAAAGTAAACGTAGAAAACTTTTGTAAAACTACACATATAAACATTATTTCGGCTTCGCTTTACAGTTCTTTTTGTTTTTGAATCTGTTACAACAATAAAATTGAGAAATGCTTTAAGCCCATATTGAAAACCACCCTCATAGCCGGAAACCTTTTCATTTGAATATTCATTCGCAAAACTCAAGTGTTCGAATAAATCATTGATATCAACTATGATTTTCTGTTACAAACTAATCATTTAGTAGTATTCTTAAAGAAACCATTGTTTTGATATTAAAATATAAACATATTCAGATACCATCTGCAAATTTAGTAAAACTTAAGTATTATGCAAAAGCGAATAGGTCTGACAATTTTAATTTTTTCGGCAAAAAAATTTAAAATACGATACCTTCATAAAAAAGAAACCGTATGAATAATTCGGGTCAACAATACGAATAAAAATAATTTTGTTCAAAAAAACAATAATTCTCTCAATATTTCTCCTCCCACCAATTCAATAAGGATTTTTGCACATGGAAAAATTTTTAAAACTTAACAGATTGAATAACTTTACCGTCAATAATTCAGATATAAATATTAACAACATGAAAACAAAATTCACATTTATTCTTATCCTGATCATCATTAGTTTTTACAGCTTAAACGCCCAAGACAAAAGCGACTGGAAAGGCGGTGTACCGGAAGGCTGCACAACAATTACAGCCGGAAAAACAGCAACCGTTGACGGCTCGGTTATTACATCACACACAGATGACAGCCACAGAACACGCTCATGGCTTGACTTTGTGCCTGCCACCACGCACAAAAAAGGCGAAACAGTTGCGATGTACAAAAGAACAGCAACAGACTCGCTAATAACACCGGCTTATAAACACACAGTCATAGGTAAAATTCCGCAAGTCAAAAAGACCTATGCCTACCTGAACACTGCCTACCCTTGCATCAACGAACATCAATTGGCCATTGGGGAATCTACTTTCGGAGGACGAGACGAATTGCAGTCGGACAAAGGTCTTATTGACTGCCAAAGGCTTGCTCAACTGCTTGTTGAAAGATGCACAACGGCTCGTGAAGCCATAAAAACGGCCGGCGAACTCACAAAAAAATACGGTTGGAACGATGCCGGAGAATGCCTGACCATTGCCGACCCTAATGAGGTATGGCATTTTGAAATAACCGGCTCCGGCAAAGGAAAAACAGGTGCTGTATGGGCCGCTCAGCGAGTACCCGACGACCACATAGCAGTTAATGCAAATGCAAGTACTATCAAAGAAATAGATTTGGATAAGCCGGATTATTTCATGGCTTCAGAAAATATATATTCTATAGCTGAAGAAAACGGCTGGTGGAATAAAGGAGAAGAATTCGTTTTCTGCAACGTGTATGCACCCGAAAGCAGAAAATCCGTAGCAGCCAGACGAAGAGAGTGGCGAGTTTTCGACTTGCTGGCTCCGTCGTTAAAATTAAACCCTACATCAGAAAACTACCCGTTCTCGGTAAAGCCTGACGAAAAAGTGGACGTACAAGCCGTTATCAATGTATTTCAAGATTATTACGAAGGGACTCCCTACGATATGACACGTACAAAAACAGTTACTGATGACAACGGCAAGCAAATAATTTCACCCCTCGCCAATCCGTTTTTACCCTACGACCAACTTGAGGTTGATAATATCAGAGGAGGTTGGTTTCATATTTCAGATGACGGACACTCGGAGTTTTTAGGCGAACGAACAATTGCTCGCTGGTACACCATGTACGGCACAATCATTCAATGCCGTGATTGGTTACCCGATGATACCGGCGGATTGGTTTGGTTGGCTATGGATAATATTGCCACGTCAATATATGTTCCGATATACTGCGGTGCTGCCGACATTGCCCAACAATACAAAGTGCACGGAAGAGAAACCGGTTTCACCATGGAATCGGCCTGGTGGATTTTTAACCGACTGGGGACACTCACCGCTCAACGCTGGGGCGATATGCGCCATGATGTCAGAGGAGTATGGGACCCGATTCAAACCGACTATTTCAAAAATCAAGCTGAATTTGAAAAAAAGGCCGTTTCTATCAAAAATCCGGAAAAACGTAAAGAGTTTTTGACCAAGTACTCAAAATCCGAAGGTGAACGTATTATGAAAGAAGCTGTGAAATTGGGAGACCACTTATGGACTAAATATGATGAGAAATTTTAGCATAAACAAACGTTCAACTTATCCCAAATTATTTCCTAAAAAAAGCCCCTGATTAATCAGGGGCCATAATTCAAATTATTCTCTATTCTTCAGATTATTTAACAACTATATGCTCATAATACACCCCGGTTTCTGTACCTACTATAAGGTGATATATACCGGCTTTTAATTCAGAAACTTGCAGTTGGTAAATATTTGTATGGGTTGCTTTTTGCAATACTAATTTTCCGGTTATATCAACCATTCTCACTTTCAAAATATTTTCTCCGTCTAAAGTAGTTACATTCAACAGCTCACTCACCGGATTAGGATAAACATTCAATTTAATATCCTTTTTAACAGCCCCGACATCATTGGGTGCTGTCAGCATTACTAAACCTTTGATACAAAAGTTCCCGGTATTATCAAAGCCTGACGGGTCGTCATAATCATAAAAATCAACCCACTCAGTACCATTATGATAGAAACTTTCACCTTCGTTTGCCGCTGATTCTACAATCGTTCTCGAACCCCCGCCTAATAAAACCGGCACATCAGAGGTTCTATCGTAGGGTTGACCACCGACAGACAACTCTAAGCTGATATAAAAATCATCGCCTGCAGTTAATTCTACGGCATTATCTAAATCAACAGTATGTAATCCAATATACTCCATGGTTCCGGAAACAGTCGAAAGTACGTTTTGTAACTCACCGGCAATAAAATCATCGTAAATAGTTACTGTATAGTCAGCATTATCAGCTGCAGTAAAAAAATTAACAGCCGTAAGATTGCTTGAACCATTCGCCGTAAACACATTAAAAACTTTGGTTATATCAATTTTGGTGTCTCTCCACCCGTGGTAATCATGATAATACACACTGTCATAGGCCAAAGGTTCAACATCAATAAATGACACAGCCCCCATCTGTGGTTCTTGACATGCCCATTTATCATGATATGATATCCAAAAATAACCGTCGTTTCCCCAACTGGGTCCCCAGCTGTTTTTAACTAACCATGCTCCATTTTCGGGCGCACTCGGAACAACATGGTCATCGTCCCAGCCAACAATTGCCACGGAATGATTGGGCAATAAAGTACTGGATGAGGGTTGATAATGATTATAATTGTAATCGATAAAACCATTGTCGTAGCACATGCAAGTAGCCATAACCCCGTATTGCATAACTTTTTGCTTTATTAAATCTAAATGTTCCAGATTTTCTCCGGCAGTGTACCATTCTACATCTCTCGGGTAATAGTAATGATAATCTTCGCCGTAGCGATTTGGAGGGTCGTTGTATGACTGCCCGTCAACATCTCTCACGGCACCTTCAAGTCTTGACAAATAGGCCGTGACTACCATGTAATCTCCGCCCATATGTACTTCCAGCCCACTGCCTTGAATTTCAAGGTCATCATTGTTATGCTGATTAAAACCGTTCCACCAATCCAAGTGGTATTCGGCAAGAGCCGGTTCTTCGGATTCTCCGGCATTGGTCCAAGCTCCGGTTTTCAGCATGTTCCCTTCCATGGAAGCCATTGTTCCGTGCGTCCAGCAGGTTCCACCCTGTTGACTTTTTACGGAAGTAACATAACTCTCGCCGCCGATATCGCGCAAGTCATAACTTGCCGGGAGTTGAGCATAAGTAAAACAAATGAAAAAAATTGATACAAAAAGAAGTAATAGTCGCTTCATAATTTTAAATTTAGAATATATTAATATACAATTTGGTTATTTATACTATGCTTGCTGAGTATTTTGTTTGCTGACATGCATAATCAACTGAAAATGTGCTCACATAACGAGCTACCCTACAAATGCTGTAAACGGCTATAAAACAACTCCGGTTAAAAAAATTAAACACACAATTATTAAGATAAACTTTGCACAGAAGGTTGCATCAAATGAGGGGTCCTTTATTCTTAAATTTTAATCTTTGCAATTGATTTATGCAGCTCAGCAATACGAGGCAGTACAGCAGAGCCATACCATTAAACAATGTGATACGTCAGAACACCGACTTCTGTTGCCGGATCGGTTTGGCAAAGACTGTCGGATTCCTGTAGGGTTTCGGTTTCAAAAATAAAAATCCCTCTTAAACCCTTATCCCCTATAAATGGCTCTGCCAAGACCAAGTAACCATCCTTTTCTAATTTATTGATATTAGATAAATGCTCCATTTAAATATTCGCAGACTCAACGGAATCTTTAATTTTAAGCTCTCCCTCATATTTTTTGAATACGATTTTAATGAAAGCCACATAATTATATCACTTTATTTCCCTGTTAGACTTGTTTCTTTACTTCTTTTTGCCTTTAGCATAGATACAGAATCAGTTTTTGTTTGCAATTGTCTCTGAAGTTCTTTAACTTGGGACAACATAAGCTCATTATCGCCCAGAGCCTTAGCCAATTCTTTTTGCAGCTCTCCTTTTTCTTTTTTCAGCAATTCTTGAGTATTTCTTTGCTGATTCATCATTTTGGCCATATCCTTACTCGCCTCATCTATATATTTTTCTATTGTAGCTTTTTCCGATTTCCAATATTTCATTTGTTCGCGCCTGAAATCCCGGTCTTTTGTTACATCTTCAATTTCAATATTTACCAAAGCCAACTTATTTTGAGTTTCTTTAATTTTATCTGAATTGTTTGAATCAGTGTAGCCGGTTAATGCTTCCGTTAACTTTTCTTTCCGCATTTGAAATTGAGTCAATTGAATAGTATCCGCTTCATAAGCCGCTTGATGCACCTTAATGTTTTGCTCATACTCTTCTTTCTTTTTTGTCAGATTTTTTATTCCGACATCATTTCCTGCTTCATTTAATCGCCTGATTTGCTCATTGGTATGATCAAAGGTAAGTCCGAATATTTCCCTGTTTTCATTTACCATTTGAGAAATAATTGCAATTTTTTCTATAGATTCAGGTTTCGAAAAATCGGCTTCGTTCGTATAAGCGATAATGGTTTGAATAACTTCCTTCTGCAATTTTTTATTTTCAAAACCGTCATTTACCCATTTTATGGCAATCGGACCTAAAATAGCTGTAAGAAATACAGTAAGTACCGCAGGAGAAAATATTTTTTCAGAGAGAAAATGCCCGAATGAAGTTAAAGTATCTCTTAATGAGAACCGCTGAACTTCGGCTTTCATTTGCTGTTTTATCGGTTTTCCTCTGTTTTCATCATTTTCGGCTTGCACTTTATTTTCATTAGGCATATACTTATACTTTAAATGGTTTAATTATTTAATGATATAATGATACAATACCTTGCTATTCAACAAATACAGTCTTTCAATGGTTCGGTACATTTTTATAAATAATTAATTATCAGGAATATAACAAACTGAATTAAATTAGCTAACGGACTCAATTTTAGACGCTTTGAGGTGCAAGCACGCTCAAAGGTCAAAAATTTAACGAACCATTATCTTTGTAAAAATAAAATTATTAACCGTTTAAAGTATATGTATTTAGTTCAAATTTAAATATTTTTTTAAATAACTAAAAATTTTCTACTATATTTTTACCAATAAACAGCATAGTAAGCAGTAATACATAAATTATTTCGTATTTTAATATTGTTATATTACTGATAATCAGTTGAATTATTGCACCATTAAATAATTGTATCATTACTTATATTCCCGGTTTAAGAAAATAAGCCCGAAAAATATAAGGTCAAAGCAATAAAAAGTGCCGGAGTCATATTCAATATTTTTAATTGCTTAATTTCAAGAATGTTAATTCCCAAGCCAAGCAAAAGAATACCGCCCACAGCAGTTATTTCATTCTGCAAGCTTTCTGTCAGTAAGTCTTGAGCAAATGCAGCCGAATAAGTCAGCCCGCCCTGATATAACAACAGAGGAATGACTGAAAACAAAACCCCCACTCCCATCGAAGCAGCCAAAGCCATGGCTCCAAAACCATCCATTACAGACTTTGCCAAAAGTAAGTTGGGCTCACTGCCCAACCCCTCCTCTAAGGCTCCCAAAATTGTCATTGACCCCATACAAAACAACAGAAAGGAACTTATGAAACCTTCCGTAAATTTTTCATCTCCCAATTTAAATTTACTCTTTAAAAAGTCGCTGAATTTCCTCATCAAAACCTCCAAGCCTAATAATTCTCCGAGTACAGTACCACCAACAATACTAAAAATTATCAGCAAATAATTATCGGTCTTTTGTGCCATAGTCATCCCTAAAACCAACGTAAAAAGTCCAATGACTTGAAAAACGCTTTTAATAATATTTTTCGGTAAACCGGAGCGTATAATCAAACCCAATATCCCCCCTACAATTACTGCTCCTGCATTAATTAATGTTCCGTACATTTATTTTTAGGCACAAATATACCAAACTATACTTTAAATGGTTTAATTATTTAATGATATATTGATACAATACCTTGCTATTCAACAAATACACTCTTTGTAATAGTAAAATTATTAGCCGTTTAAAGTATATATTTAGTGCTTATCCGTTTAATTCCCCAAACCTTTTTAATTAGAAACGTTGATTTTCTTTGTTTACCCCTAACCCTAAAGGGATCATAGAGAATCAAGCTAAAACTCTCGTTTTAATCTTTAGGAGAAGGGGTAAAATAATTGATTTCCCATCCGTTAAGAAGAGTTTGGGGAATTAAACGGATAAGCATAATATATTTATTGTCTGCAGAAATAGAAAAAGAGTCGCTTAAGAACAAGCATAACGTGTTATAAGTTTCCACTACTCACTCTTCACTATTCACCCCTCACTTTTCACCTTTGACTATTATTTTATTTCCGTTCCTTAAATACCTATTCCAATCAATGAATAAAATTTATATTCATTAAATTATTTATATCTTTGCATGCGTAGAAAAATATCGTATATACAATAAAAACACATTATGGTTTTTGACATAGAAATGATTAAGAAGGTGTACGCAGAGATGCCTGAGAAAATTAAAAAAGCAAAGGAATTACTGGGTCGTCCCATGACACTGACTGAGAAAATTTTATACGCTCACTTAGACATCGGAATTCCTGAAGAAACCTACGACAGGGGCAAGTCGTACGTAAACTTTAATCCGGACAGAGTAGCCATGCAAGATGCGACCGCTCAAATGGCTTTATTACAATTTATGCAATCAGGAAAAGATGAAGCCGCTGTTCCTTCTACTGTTCATTGCGACCACCTTATTCTAGCCAAAGACGGTGCTGAAGCAGATTTACATCAAGCAAAAATTACAAACGAAGAAGTTTATGATTTTCTGTCATCTGTATCCAATAAATACGGATTAGGCTTTTGGAAGCCGGGTGCCGGAATTATTCATCAGGTTGTATTAGAAAACTATGCATTTCCCGGTGGTATGATGATTGGAACTGACTCACACACACCCAATGCGGGGGGTCTCGGTACGGTTGCCATAGGCGTAGGCGGTGCCGATGCTGTTGATGTAATGGCCGGAATGCCTTGGGAGCTTAAGTTCCCGAAACTCATTGGGGTTAAACTTACCGGAGAAATGAACGGATGGACATCTGCCAAAGATGTTATTCTGAAAGTTGCCGGAATACTTACTGCCAAAGGAGGAACCGGTGCTATTGTTGAGTATTTTGGTGAAGGTGCCGACAATATTTCAGCAACCGGAAAAGCCACAATTTGTAATATGGGGGCAGAAATTGGCGCCACAAATTCAAATTTTGCTTATGATGAACAAATGGCCGATTACCTCAGAGAAACTGACAGAGCCGAGGTAGCCGAAATGGCAAATAAAGTTAAGGATTACCTGCGTTCAGATGATGACGTCTATGAAAACCCTGAAAAGTATTACGATCAACTTATTGAAATTAATCTTTCTGAACTTGAGCCACACGTCAACGGACCCTTTACACCGGATTTAGCAACTCCTGTTTCAAAACTCGGAGAAGTTGCCAAGAAAAATAATTGGCCTATGAGTATGGAAGTCGGACTTATCGGCTCCTGCACAAACTCTTCTTACGAAGATATTTCAAGAGCGGCATCTGTTGCCAAACAAGCCGAAGAAAAAAACATTGAAGTTAAAGCAGACTTTACTATTACACCGGGTTCAGAACTCGTCAGATACACCATCGAAAGAGACGGTTTTATTGATACATTTACTAAAATCGGCGGAAAAGTATTAGCCAACGCTTGCGGACCGTGCATTGGACAGTGGGCAAGAGAAGGTGCCGAGAAAGAAGAATTGAACTCAATTATGACTTCTTTCAACCGCAATTTTGCCAAACGAAATGACGGCAACCCGAATACTCACGGCTTTGTAGCTTCGCCTGAAATTGTTACGGCCTATGCTATTGCCGGAACCTTAGACTTTAACCCGTTAACAGACAAACTGGAAACCAGAGACGGCAAAAAAGTAAAATTGGATGAACCAACCGGTATTCGTTTGCCAAAACAAGGTTTTGAAGTAAAAGATAACGGTTACCAAGCACCGGCTGATGACGGCAGCAATATAGAAGTCATTGTAAACGATGATTCAAAACGTTTACAACTTCTCACGCCTTTTTCTGCGTGGGACGGTAAAAACATGACCGGATTAAACCTTTTACTGAAAGCTAAAGGAAAATGTACAACCGACCACATCTCAATGGCCGGTCCTTGGTTAAAATACCGAGGACATTTAGATAATATTTCAAATAACCTATTACTCGGAGCAGTAAATGCATTCAACGACAAAACAAACAACGCTAAAAATCAAGAAACCGGAGAATATACCGAAGTTCCCAAATTGGCGCGTTATTACAGAGAAAACAACATTCCGTCTATGATCGTGGGTGATGAAAACTACGGTGAAGGCTCATCAAGAGAGCATGCGGCTATGGAACCTCGTCATATGAATGTGGCGGCGGTTATTGTACGCTCATTTGCTCGAATACATGAAACAAACCTTAAGAAACAAGGCGTATTGGCTCTTACATTTGTTAAGCCGGCAGATTATGACAAAATACAAGAAGATGATAAATTTGACATCATCGGTTTGGATTCATTTGCAGAAGGCAAAAATGTAACGGTAGTTGCCAAACATGCCGATGGCTCTGAAGACAAAATTGAGGCTGCTCACACATATAACAAAAACCAAATTGCTTGGTTTAAAGAAGGTTCGGCACTTAACTTAATTCGAAAATTAAATGCTTAAGCCTCATAAATAACAGAATTAAAGCAATGGGGATGGATATTTTATTCATTCCCATTTTTGTTACAAATTACAATATATCAAAATTTCAATACAATGACATCAACAGATCTCAGAAAACAATTTAATATAGACCTCCCAATAATAATGGCGCCCATGTTTTTGGTGTCAGATTTTAATATGGTAAAAGCGGCCATGGCCAACGGAATTATCGGCACATTTCCGTCGCTTAACTACCGATCGGACGATACACTTGATGAAGTGCTTCAATCCATCAATAATGAAATAAAAAACTCTGACAACAAGGGGGTTTTCGGGATAAACCTCATTGTTCAACGCTCAAACCCCTACTATAAAAACCACCTAAAAATATGTGTCAAACATAAAGTACCGTTTTACATTACGTCATTAGGTAATCCGAAAGAAGTTATTGAAAAAGCTCACGAGTACGGCGGAAAAGTGTATTGTGACGTAACAAACTTGGAACATGCACAAAAAGTTGTAGAATTAGGAGCCGACGGACTGATTGCAGTAGGACAAGGAGCCGGCGGACATGCAGGCCCCAATCCCTTGCAATTACTTATTCCCGCTCTGAAAAAAGAATTCGGAGACATTCCGGTCATTGCAGCCGGCGGTGTCAGTAACGGTCACTCACTGCTCTCCGTAATGATTCTCGGGGCCGATGGCGCATCAGTAGGTACACGGTTTATTGCCTCAGAAGAAGCTCCGGTTTCCGAAGCCTACAAACAAAGCATCGTAGATTCCAAAATGGACGATATTGTTATGACTGAACGCATTTCAGGTTCGCCGAGTACAGTAATCAATACACCCTATGCAAAAAAAATCGGCTACCGTCAAAATGCATTCGAACGCCTGTTGACTAAAAACAGAACCATCAGAAAATACTTTAAAATGCTGGTACAAGTCAAAGGAATGAAAAATCTTGAAAAATCTGTAAAACCGGGAAGTTATAAGAATTTGTGGATAGCCGGAAAATCTGTAGAGCAAATCAGAAAGGTTTTGTCAACCAAAGAAATTATTGACAAGTATAAAACCGAATTTCTTGAGGCAGAAAAAGAATTAAAAAGTAAACTTTTTTAATATCCGAAATATATGTTGCTAAGCATTAATGAATTTTATCATGGTTTCAAGAGCTAAGTAGCGGTAATATTGCAGTACAGCAAGCAATTAAGGTTTTTTGCAACCCCAATAGTTTTTGAACATTTCTTGTATATTGAAACCTAAATACTTTAGTTTTGTATTAAATTTTTAACAGTTCAAATATTAGTTATAACCTTTAAATAATAGTTGTAATGAAAGCAAATCAAATAATGAATGACCTGGAAAAAAAACATCCGGGAGAAGCGGAATACTTACAAGCAGTTGAAGAAGTCTTAGTATCAATTGAAGACTTTGTAAACAAAAACCCTCAGTATGAGGCGGCCGGTATTATCGAACGTTTAGTTGAACCTGATCGTATCTTTACATTTAAGGTGCCGTGGACTGATGACAAAGGGAACGTTCATGTGAACCTTGGATACAGAGTCCAGTTCAACAACGCCATCGGACCATACAAAGGAGGTTTACGTTTTCACCCGAGTGTAACACTCAGCGGACTTAAATTCTTGGGCTTTGAACAAATTTTCAAAAACAGCCTGACAACACTTCCTATGGGTGGTGGTAAAGGAGGATCTGACTTTAACCCCAAAGGAAAATCTGATAACGAAATTATGCGTTTCACTCATGGATTCATGATGGAATTATGGCATGCAATCGGAGCAGAGACTGATGTTCCTGCCGGTGATATTGGTGTCGGCGGAAAAGAAATTGGGTTCCTGTACGGAGCTTACAAAAAATTAGCCAGAGAACACACCGGAGTACTTACAGGTAAAGGTCTCGCTTGGGGCGGAAGTTTAGTCAGACCCGAAGCTACAGGATTCGGAAATGTATATTTCGCCAAGGAAATGCTAAAAACTAAAGGCGAAACCTTTGACGGCAAAACAGTGGCTGTTTCAGGCTTCGGAAACGTAGCATGGGGAGCAGTTACTAAAGCGACTGAATTGGGAGCAAAAGTAGTTACAATCTCAGGTCCTGACGGATACATTTATGATCCGAACGGTATTTCAGGAGAAAAAATTGATTACATGCTTGAGCTGAGAGCAACAAATCAAGATATTTGTGAACCATATGCCGAAGAATTTGAAGGAGCTGAATTTCATAAAGGGAAAAGACCATGGGAGCAAAAAGTAGATATAGCCATGCCCTGTGCCATTCAAAATGAATTGAACGAAGAAAATGCACAAACACTTATTGATAACGGTGTAATCTGCATCTCAGAAGGTGCCAATATGCCATGTACTCCGGAAGCTATTGAAATTTTCATGAAAGCAAAAATTCTGTATGCTCCCGGTAAAGCATCTAATGCAGGCGGAGTTTCGGTATCCGGACTTGAAATGTCTCAAAACTCAATGAAGTATAACTGGTCATCTGAAGATGTTGATGAAAAGCTAAAAACGATAATGAAAGATATTCATGCAGCTTGTGTTGAGTACGGTACCGACGGAGATTTTGTAAATTACGTTAACGGTGCCAACCTTGCCGGTTTC
>JAYEIA010000174.1:0-1885 GCA_034659855.1 Bacteroidota bacterium | reverse complement strand
CACTTTATGGCAAGGCGACAATCCGTCTTCCATGGCAACAGAGTATACAATGGGTTTGATGGTAGAGCCTACCTGTCTTCGGGATTGGTTCACATGGTCATATCTAAAATGTTCGTAATTGATACCTCCCACGTAAGCTTTAACATGTCCGGTTTGCGGTTCTACAGACATCACTCCGGCTCTTAAAAAATATTTATAATATTTAATGGAATCCATGGGGGTCATGGTTGTATCAATGTCACCTTTCCACGAAAAAACTGACATTTCAACCGGGGTATTAAAAACTTCTATAATCTTAGCCGAATCAACTTCGGCTCTTCGTAATTGTCTGTATCGTTCACTTCCTGTCATAGAACGATAAAGTATTCTATCTATCTGTTTTTGAGAGAGCCTCCAGGTATAGGGAGCTTTTCTGCGTCCTTTTTGTGTCTTAAAAAACAGGGGTTGCAAATATTCTCCCATATGCTTTGATACGGCATCTTCGGCATACTTCTGCATATCTGAATTTATTGTAGTATAAATTTTAATTCCGTCTGTATATAAATTGTAATTCTCCCCGTCGGGTTTGTTGTTCTTATTACACCAGCCTCTCAAAGGATCTGCATACCATTTTACCGAATCCTTTAGATACTGCTGATATACCGATGAACCTTCGGATACATTTTTAGGTTTCTCAGGCTTTGCCACATTCAAATAGCCGCGAAGAAACTCCCTAAAATATGTTCCCACGCCCTGTCGGTGTGACTGAACTCTGTAGTTTAGCTCTATAGGCAGTTGCTTCAGCGAATCATAATATGCCTTTTCTTTTACTTTATAACCGTGAAAATCATTCAACTTATCTTGAAATTTGTACATTTGATTCAATACAATATTTCTGCGTTTTTTTGAGTTTTCGGGATTGTATTTTGGGCTGTAATAGGTCGGAGCTTTTAGTAAGCCGACCAACACAGCGGCTTGCTCCTGAGACAGGGAGTCCGGCGAGGTGGAATAAAATGTTCGAGCTGCCGCTTTTATGCCGTGTGCATTACTCCCAAACGGTACCGTGTTAAGATACATGGCAATTATTTCTTGCTTCGTATAGTTTTTCTCCAGCTTAGTTGCCGTTACCCATTCCTTAAGTTTTGCAATTACTACATTCCCAGAATAGCTCACCTTATTGGAATATGTCGTGGTATCTCGAGGAAATAAATTCTTTGCCAATTGCTGAGTCAGCGTACTACCGCCGCCTTTTGAATTACCGGCAACAACGCCAAAAACAGCTCTTGCGATAGCTCTGGCATCTATACCGGAATGCTTATAAAATCGAATATCCTCAGTGGCCACCAAAGCACTAACCACTTCGGACGATAATTCCGTAAATTCGACCACTGTACGATTTTCTCTGTAAAATTTTCCGAGAAGTTCTCCGTCAGATGCAAAAATTTCGGTTGCCAAATTTGTTTCAGGATTTTCTAATTCTTTAAAGTTCGGCATATCACCAAAAACTTCAAAACTTATCAACAAAAACAATAAGGTTATTAATCCTAAGCCTGAAAAAAATAAAATCCAAAGTAACTTTATTGTCTTTTTTACTCTATCCATGATATCGGGGTATTTCTTTGTGCTGTATTGTGTATTAATCAAAAGCTATTCAAACCAAACAACAATAAAAAATGGTAGTTTTTATAATATAACTTAAATGTGTCATTTTGCAAAAATAAATTATTCTTCGAGATATTCCTTACCCTTTTGAGTTTCTTCCACTTTTGTGATAAAATAACGCGTATCGCCCCACCACGGAAAAGTTCTGAATCGCTCTTCGTAGCTTAACCTCACAGCGTGACCTTGAAGATTTTTTAACTCCTCAATGACCTCACTATCAGTGGCTGAAAAATAAAACAATTGA
>JAYEIA010000173.1:0-9544 GCA_034659855.1 Bacteroidota bacterium | reverse complement strand
TAGTGTTTTAGCTTCAATTATATTAGATTGTATATATTTATAATCCTCACCATAAAGTTTATAATTTATAAAGTAAGCTCTTAAAGGGCTTCGAGTCCCTGCCGGCCCACCAAGACTCACTTTTTTTAAAGTGGGTCTTTCTTTAATAAAACCCGTGTTATATAACATATCTCTGCCGTTTTAAAAAATATTACATTTTTTTTCTTAACTTTACAATTCACATTTTATTATTAATTCAAATTATTTCATTATGAAAAAATTTACAACAATTGGTTTTGTTTTATTATTTACTACATTTATGTTCTCATGTGGCGGAGGGAGTAGCTCTTCTCCTCAAGATGCTGCGGAATCGTTTTTAAAAGCCCTTACCAAGCAGGATTATGACACAGCAAAAAAGTACAGTACTGAAACTACAGTTCAAATGCTTACCATGATTGAAAGTATGGCAGGAATGGCTTCCGAAGAAGATATGGATATGGGCAGTATGGATGACATTACTTGGGGCGAAACTGATATTGACGGAGACAATGCCGTTGTACACTACAAAACTCCTGAAGGCGATGAAAAGCTCGACTTGAAAAAAGTTGACGGAGACTGGAAAGTTGACATGAAAAAAGAAATGTAATAATTCTAAGTGCTTGTTAAGAAAAAAAGTTTACAGAATTGACAAAGTTATTTTATTTATTTTCAAGGCATAAAACTTGCGAATAGCCACAGTTTATTTAAAATTTTTATAACGCCGAAAATAAGCAAAAGATTTTAATCCGACCTTTGGCGGAACAAGTCAAAATGTAAAGGTTATTTCTTAATAGGTACTAACTCCACAAAAACAATAAGCCGGATATACTCCGGCTTTTTTACCTTGGTACAAACACCCATCTTGAATAAAAAAATACGAAATACCGTCTGTTGGATTCTCCTGATTTTTATTGCTGCTTGGATTTTCAGAAGTGCATACAACAAAAAGGAAAAGCAAAAAGAAATCAAAACGACTTATCTGCTTTCCGTAAAGGAAAAATCTCTTATTCAAGACGGGGATATCATCTTAAGATATGGATTTGGACTGGCCTCAGATTACATCGTAAAAACATTTGATGAAAAATATGCAATTTCTCACTGCGGTATTATCAGCACCCAAAAGCCGGAATATACCGTTATTCACTCTGAATCAAGTTCGGTATTTTCCGAGGAAGGTATCACGGAGCAAAACTTTGACCAATTCACAGATGCCGGTCATCTGAATTCAGTAATTATAGTGCGCTATAAGCAAGCCGGAGCTACCGAAAAAACCAAGATTTCTGAAAGATCAAGATATTATTTATCAAAGAAAATTCCTTTCGACTATGCCTTCGATATAAAAGACTCATCAACCATGTTTTGTTCCGAAATTATTTGGCATATCTTTCTTGACGAATTCAATCATGATATATTTTGGGAACCGAAAAAAGGTACAAATATTAATCGATTCAGTAATTTTTGGGATACCTCTCAGTTTGAAATTATACTTAACCACCAACACAGAATGTAATAAGGAGCATACCATAGGAACTGTAAACAAATAACCACTCCTTTTATACTTGTTCCGCCAAAGGTCGGATTAAAATCTTTTGCTTTTGTTTTTTGCTTGGTCGCAAAAAATTTTGAAAAAATCTTTTAATAGAACCACTATTGGCAAATTTTTCAACTTCCTGAAAAACAAAATAACCACGCCTAAAAGAAGCGTTTATTTATTTACAATTCCATGGTTTAACCTGTTTTGTATTTAAAGAAACCGGGTCAGATGATTTCACTCCGTACAATTTCTACAAATTTTAGTACCTTTTCTGTTGTTCAGCAAATTTTTTCTGAAACTTACGGCTTTGTTATTACTGTTGAGCTCTTTGAATGACTGCAAACTTACATTTCCGAATGTGTGACGGGCATCTTTATCAAAACAGCAAGGCAACAGCTCACCGTCCCATGTAATAACCGAAGTTTCCCACAATCGCCGACAGCGGTTTTTAAGTTTGCGCTTCAATACTCGCGAGCCATCCGACGCCGTTTTGTATCTACTGTATTTTGAATCACTCGGCATCAATTCATTGCCGGATTCATAATCATAAAACTGTGCCGATTTTAACCGAAATTCATCGGCTCCGATTCGTTTCACGTAGTTTCGGATTTCATCAATCTCATCTTGATTACTTTTCAGCATCAGTGTCTGAATAATAATTTTAGGATGCGAAACTTTTCGCTCTTTTTTCATACGAATCAGGCGTTCGGTATTACGCATGACCAATTTCAGGTTTCCGTTTTTGCGATAAGCGGCATAACTTTTTTGACTGAGTCCGTCAATTGAAATGATAAGTTCATCAAGTCCGGAGTTGATCGTTTCTTCGGACTTTTCTTTCGAAAGAAAGTGCCCGTTGGTTGAACTTATGGTATAAATATTCTTTGTTTTGGAGGCATAGGCCACGCACTTCAAAAAAGCCTCAGATTTATAGGGTTCACCCATAAAATACAAGATCATGGCAGAAATATAGGGGCTGGTTTCATCGGCAATTTGTTTAAACAATTCAAAATCCATTTCGGACTGTTTCCTGTTCAAAGAATTCATCCCGGTAGGGCATTGCGGACAAGCCAGATTGCACTCGGCAGTAGGTTCTACGGACAAAGTTACGGGATATCCCCACCGTTTGGGATATTTAAAAACGACAGAAAGCATATAGCTGAAATATACTTTCAAAATATTTAATAACCGTAAAACGGTCAGTTTTTTTAATTTCCTCATCATAAGATTGCGGGTTTTATTTGTATGAAAAAAATTATTACGAGTAACAGCAACAATTCTCTTACACTTATTGTCTTTTATTATTTCTAAAAAATGCCGTGAAATAATTCTGTGAGCAAAGTATATTCTTGCAAATTTATCTTAAAAAATATTAAGTCCTCAAGAATTTATGTAAAACACATTTGAATTTAGTATTTTTGTTGAAATATTTACTCCGAAAGCAAATGGATCAAAAATATAAATACCTGTCTAAAATAAATTCTCCGGATGATTTGAAAAAATTTGACGGTGAACAACTTATTGAAATATCCAATGAATTAAGAGATTATATTATTGATGTTGTATCCGACAATCCCGGACATTTCGCCTCAAGTTTAGGCGTAGTCGAACTCACGGTTGCCTTGCATAAAGTATATAAAACGCCCTATGATAAAATCCTGTGGGATGTCGGGCATCAAGCCTACGGGCATAAAATTCTTACCGGCAGGCGCGATATATTTCACACCAACCGCAAACTGGGTGGTATTGCCGGTTTCCCTGTAAGAAAAGAAAGCGAATACGACGCATTTGGCGTGGGGCACTCTTCTACTTCTATTTCTGCGGCATTGGGCATGGCTGTTTCTTCAAAAATAAACAACAAAAACGACCGAAAAGTTGTTGCCGTTATTGGCGACGGGGCACTCACCGGCGGTCTTGCGTTTGAAGGCCTGAATAATGCCGGATCTCAAAATGCCGATCTTTTGCTGATTCTTAATGATAACAACATGTCAATAGATCCCAATGTGGGAGCTCTTAACGAATATCTGCTCGATATTACAACATCAAAAACCTACAACCGTGTAAAGGATGATGTTTGGAATATGCTGGGAAAAGTCAGACGAATTGGACCGAACACGCGCAAACTTATTCAAAAAATTGAAGCCGGTATTAAAACCGTAATCATGCGACAAAGCAATATGTTTGAAGCCATGAACTTTCGCTATTTTGGGCCGGTGAGCGGACACGATGTCAATCACTTGGTTAGTGTGTTAAATGACTTGAAAGAAATAAAAGGCCCAAAACTGCTCCATATTGTGACTAAAAAAGGCAAAGGTTTTGATGCTGCCGAAGCCGACCAAACCGGATGGCATGCCCCCGGGCTGTTTGACAAAGAAACCGGACAAAAAATTACACCGAAAGTCCAAAATCCGCTTCCTCCGAAATTTCAGGAAGTATTCGGGAAAACAATTATCGAATTGGCTCACCAAAACAAAAAAATTGTGGGGGTAACGCCGGCCATGCCAAGCGGCTCTTCATTAAATCTGATGATGAAGGAAATGCCCGACCGAGCGTTTGATGTCGGTATTGCCGAACAACATGCCGTAACGTTCTCGGCAGGAATGGCTGCGGACGGTATGGTTCCGTTTTGCAATATCTATTCTACCTTTATGCAAAGAGCTTACGACCAAGTCATTCACGATACGGCCCTGCAAAACTTAAATATTGTTTTTTGCCTGGACAGAGGCGGACTGGTTGGCGACGACGGAGCAACCCATCACGGGGCTTTTGATTTGGCGTATATGCGGTTGGTTCCAAACCTTACCGTTTCTGCTCCCATGGATGAACAAGAGTTGCGAAATCTCATGTACACGGCACAGCTCCCCGACCAAGGGCCGTTTGTTATCCGATACCCAAGAGGCAGAGGAAGTCTTTCGGATTGGAAACCGGAATTTAAAATAATCCCGATTGCAAAAGGACGTAAGTTGCGTGACGGAAAAAATATTGCAATACTCAGCGTAGGAAAGCCGGGCGTTTTTGCTCAAGAGGCTACCGAAGCTGTGGAAAAATTTGGCTTGGAGGTTGCTCATTATGATATGCGCTTTGTAAAACCTTTAGATACAAATATTCTGCATCATGTTTTACAATCGTTCAAAACAATTATTACGGTTGAAGACGGCACGGTGGTCGGAGGATTTGGCTCTGCGGTATTGGAATTTGCTTCTGAAAATAATTATAAGCCTCGAGTTATCCGCTTGGGCATACCCGATAAATTTATTGAACACGGAACCCAAAAGGAACTCTATGAAATTTGCGGTTATGACACCAAAGGCATTACAAACACATTATTGAATGTAGGCAGTAAACAAAAAGAAATGATTTCATAACAAAATTGATAAACAAAAAAACGGTGACTGAAACAAATAATAAACAAAAACTTCTCGACGAACGATACCTGAAAATGGCAAGTGTTTGGGCTGAAAACTCATACTGCAAACGAAGAAAAGTGGGCGCTCTCTTAGTAAAAAACAAAATGATAATCTCTGACGGCTACAACGGGACACCCTCCGGTTTTGAAAATATATGCGAAGATGAAGACGGCCGGACAAAAGCCTATGTATTACACGCCGAAGCCAATGCCATGACAAAAGTAGCAAAATCGGGAAATAACAGTGAGGGAGCCACCTTATATGTTACGACATCGCCCTGTGTGGAATGCTCAAAACTTATTATACAGTCCGGAATTAAGCGGGTCGTATTTACTGAAAAATACCGCATTACCACCGGATTGGATCTCCTGAAAAGAGCCGGCATTACGGTTATTCACAATACTTCCGGTTGACATGGAGTTAAAACGGTTCATTCACGAGATTACGGCTCATTGATATTTTCAATATTGATAAGCAAAGATTAACAACGTACCGGTTCTTTTATAAAAACCAACTATATTTTTATCAAAAACACAATTCATGAAAAACAATACAAGAGCTATTTTTACCCCCATTATTTTGGCCTCCTTTTTGGCTGCGGGAATTTACATAGGAGCAAGGTTGTTGCCTGACAACCAAAGCGGTACCCACAACACAACAACATCTACAAGCAAAATTGAAGCCCTTTTCCAACTCATCAAATACAACTATGTGGATGCCGTTTCGACCGACAGCATTGAAGAACTTGCCTTCCCGTTGCTACTGAAAGAGCTCGACCCACACTCCGTCTATATCAGCCCGGAAGATATGGTAAGGGTTGACGAACAAATGACGGGTAACTTTGAAGGTATAGGAATTCAATTTAATATGCATGACGACACACTACTGGTTGTGAATACAATATCCGGAGGACCTTCGGAGAAAGTCGGAGTTTTGGCCGGAGATCGCATTGTAACCATTGATGATTCACTTTTTGTCGGAAAAGAAATCACGACAGACGATATTATGCATAACTTGAAAGGCGAAAAAGGAACTGAAGTAAAAATCGGAGTCAAACGCATGGGAATCGACTCGCTGATTTATTTTACCATAGAAAGAGATAAAATCCCACTCTACAGCGTTGACGTGTCCTACATGATAAACGACAATATCGGCTACATCAAAATCAATAGATTTTCGGGAACAACTTACGATGAATTTATGAAAGCCACTAAGAAACTTTTGGCTCAAGGCATGACTAAAATCGTCTTGGATCTCAGACAAAACGGCGGGGGACTTCTCGGAAATGCGGCGAAAATTGCAGACGAATTTATATCCGACGGCAAAATGATTGTCTATCTCCAAGGAAATTCAAGAAAACGCAGCGAATATTTGGCTACAGCCAAGGGCATATGCGAAGACTTGGAAGTTGCCGTATTGGTGGACACTTGGTCGGCCTCGGCCAGTGAAATTGTTTCCGGAGCCATTCAGGACAACGACAGAGGAGTGATAATCGGCCGGCGCACTTTCGGCAAAGGGTTGGTGCAAGAACCTTTTGAATTTCAAAACGGCGGGGTAATTCGCCTCACTACTGCTCGCTATTATACTCCGACCGGAAGAAGCATCCAAAAACCCTACACAAACGGCAGCGAAGACTACATGCACGATATTGCCGACAGAATGGATAAAGGAGAACTGACCGGGAAAGACAGCATCTCATTTCCGGATTCTCTCAAATTTACGACACCCAAAGGGAAAACTGTGTATGGCGGTGGCGGCATCATGCCGGATATTTTTGTTCCCGTGGATACCTCAGATTATTCCGACTATTACGGAGAAATATTTAACACGGGACTTGTCTATCAATTTGCTTTAAATTATTCGGACAAACACAGAACGCAACTCAATAGATTTACCGATGCCCATCAAATCAATAAATTTTTGACCGAAAAAAATGTTACTCAAGAGTTTATCAATTTCACCCAAAAAAAGGGAATAACTTTTGACCCTAAAGGTTTCAAAATATCCGAAAAACGTATTAAAGTTCAACTGCATGCTCTTATTGCCCGCAACATCATGCAAAGTGAAGGCTATTACCCGTTAATTCAGGAAACAGACCAAGACCTTTTGCGTGCTGTTCAGGAATTGGAATAAACACCGTGAATTAAATTCAATAAATTCTAAATTAAACCTCAGACGAAACGTTGTAAAACAACGTTTCGTCTTTTCTTATCCTCAAATAAAAAATGCTGATCCATTATACACTGTTATCTTTTTTTGTATATTTACACAGATTTTAGTCTCAAAAAAAAATATTTAAACAAGCCCAAATTGTGCAAACCATTTTTGACAGATACCCCATGTTGCGACTCTCTGAAGCCCCCGTTGAAGGTATCGAAAAATTGAGATTGACTCCCATGTCAGCTTCTTTGTGCAATGCGCTGTTCGCAGCTACCGGTAAACGTATTCGCTCATTGCCGGTTCGAAAGTACGATTTAAGTTGGTAGAACTACTGAGCCGTAAAAGCATTGTATATTTTAGTTGTTCAAATATATTTCTGTAAATCCGATGCTTCTCAGTTTAAGCACCCAAAATTAATTCCAACATCAACAAACTCAGCAGTATTCAACCCGGCCGAGAGGCCCCCGGGCAAAGTTCTCTTATTCTGATTAATTTCTTGTTTCCATTCTTTTTGCAGCCGAGTAAAAGTCGGTTTTATTTTTTTATCTATTATTTTTCTTCGTCCTAAAAGAAAAAAAGGCGTAAAGCTAATTTGTATTTTTTTAGAATTAAATCTATAAAAAGAATGAAAAACTCAACTTTCAGCAAGGGTATTTTACAAAAACTATGCACGCATAGTGTCGCTCAAAACCCCTTATTTTAAAAGCACACAGAGTTCCGGCAAGCTTTTTGATACTACTGTTACAAAGAATCATTAATAAATTAAACCCACTCGGTTATGAAATATATTTATACATTCAACTCAAAATACACGTTAATTGCTCTTATTGTTTCCTTACTATTTGTCCTTTCACCTTTTACATTAAAGGCCCAAGACCACAGCCTAAAAAAAATAAGTGTACAAGCAAAACAATCAGACAATATTACGAGGCGACCGCCGACTCGAACCGGTATTATCCCGGAAATAAAAACATCTCAAGGCGGCAAACTATTGCACAACAACAGAGGGCCTAAACCTGAGCGGGAAATTACTGTAAGCCAAAAGCCGGGAACCAAGCGATCGCCTGACAAAGTGAACCTTCCGCATGAACGCCTCGCAAAAGACCTAAAAACATATCGCCGAAATAACCCGAATCGAACAAATAAATTGAAAAGAAAAGGCGACTCAAAAGACGATTCTCCCATATTTTTCGAAGTTTTTGTAACCAATGGATCAGATATTGACGGGGACGGTTATTGGGATCTCTGGGATTTTGAAATTGATGTCGATCCCTACGACGGGACCATAGCTTACGATGTATGGATAAGTATTTATGATAACTACGGAAATGAATGGATCGATATCGGGCCGTTCGACTTTGTAGGCAACAGTTCCGCAGATAATATTGTTATAACAAACTTTGACGCCACGCAATGGGGGTTTACAACAGAAACCGATGTAAGTTTTACATTTTATGCAGACAATACCCTCGGATCTGATGTATATTACCTTGACACGCCGGTAGATCTTCCGATGGACAGGCCTGTATTTTACGATGTAAGTATTGTGAATACTTTGGATGAAGACAATAACGGATATTATGAGTTGTGGGATTTTGACATTGATGTTGACGCCTACTACGAAGACATCGCCGACAATGTATATATCGAAATATGGGACGATGAAGGAAATTCATGGGGACCCTACGGCCCATACGACTTCTCGGGAGCTACTTCTAATGACAATGTCTTGATTCAAAATTTCGGTAATGATTTCTATAACTTTAATTTTGTTGAAAATGTTAACTTCACGTTCCTGGCATACAATGCCTACGGAGAAGACCAAATGAATATTAACACGCCGGTAGATAAACTTTGGGATATACCCTCTTTCTATGATGTTTATATTGTAAATGAATCAGATATGGACGGTGACGGATATTTTGATGCCTGGGATTTTGAAGTGGATGTAGATGCCCTGTATAACTTCACGGCAAAGGACGTATATATAGAAATAAACGATGATGAGGGAAACAGCCGGGGACCTTTCGGACCCTATGATTTCAGCGGACAAACCGGCAATGATAATCTGAGCATTACAGATTTCAGCTACAATACCTACGGGTTGAATAATCCGGAGAATGTCCAATTTACATTCACGGCATATAATGACTACGGGACCGACCAAATGACTACAGATGTCCCGGTAGATACCTACTTTGAAGCACCGGTGTTTTACGAAGCGTTTACAATCAATACCATAGACCAAGACAACGACAACTATCTTGAACAGTGGGATTTTGAATTAGACATTGATGCACCCTATACCGGTATAGCCGAAAATATATATATAGACATCTCCGACAACGAGGGAAACGACTGGGGAACATACGGCCCCTACACATTTGAAGGAGAAACTTCGGATGACAATATCAGCATCAGTTCTTGG
>JAYEIA010000172.1:0-9559 GCA_034659855.1 Bacteroidota bacterium | reverse complement strand
TTAATTCTTATTCGTCTGATATTTAAAGAATCACTAATGGCTCGCATCGGCTATGCTATGGTAGTTTTAGCCATTATCATTACTATCATTACATTTTCGTTTAACTACTTTGACATTCCGGACCCGGTAAGTATTCCAATACGGTTTGGAGTTATTGTATTGGCGATACTGTACACCAGAGCCGACATAAAAAAATTGCAACACTTAAGCGACAAGATTGAAGAACTTTCAAAATTTGATTTAACGATTGAAATCGATAACAAAAATTTTAAACGAAAAGATGAAATAGGAAAATTATCAAATTCCATAAAATACATGATTACAGAATTAAATAAAATAATATTGACTATAAATAATAGTTCCGAAGATTTATATTCAGCAAGCAGTACTGTAGATTCTGTTTCGCAACAACTGTCTCAAGGAGCCAATGAACAAGCTGCAACAACAGAACAAATTGCGTCTTCCATGGAAGAGATCGCATCAACCATAGACTCAAATACAAAACAGGCTAAAGAAACCGGAGAGTTTGCCGTAAAAACCTCAGAAGAAATGGGGAAAAGCAAAACCATTTTGCTGAAATCCGTTGAAGCCGTTTCGGAAATTAGCGATAAAATTGCCATCATTGCCGAAATTGCCGAGAAAACGGATCTCCTTTCTATCAATGCCTCTATTGAGGCCGCTCATGCCGGCGAAGTAGGCAAGGGATTTGCTGTCGTGGCCAATGAAATACGAAAATTGTCGGACAAAACAAAAAATGCCTCCGAAGAAATTGGGCAACTGTCTACTTCCGGAAAAGAAATATCGGATACCGCCGCTCAAATACTCACAAAATTACTGCCTAAAATTCAACAAAGCAATGAATTCATTTCAAATATTGTTGAGGCGAGTGTTGAGCAACAAAACAGTACGCAGACAATCAACAGCTCTATTCAACAATTATCGGAAGTTACAAATACAAATTCTGCTTCGGCCGAACAGTTAGCCTCCTCCTCTCAAGAACTTGCCGCTCAGTCAGAGGAGCTAAACAATATCATTTCTATCTTCAAAATAAAAGATGAAACTCCAACAATAAAAACAAAACCGGATGCTGAAAATAAAAAATCAGAACAGGACCCGGAGGGCTATAAAATAGATATGGACAAGAACTCTAAATCTGATGATGATTTTGAAACGTATTAATCGCTTCAGCCTTCGGTATTTCTGAAATATTGGCAATAATGAGTTCAGTTTAAAACGTTATAAAGTTGGAAGTTTATAATAAACGACTTATATAAATGCGGTTACAGACAATTTACCCTGCCGCATTACATTTCATATCTGCACCTGTGTGGTGTTTTCACCACACAGGATCTATCCGGATACAAATTCCTGTCAGGTGAAAACACCATAGCCGTCAAGTTAAAACGTTAATTAGTTGAATTACAGTCTGTATTAAGTTGTAATTTTGATTATTTTTCGGAGGTTGAGCATGTTGTTTGCAAAAATAAAGCATACTTTTCAGGCCGGACTCAATAATACCTTACAAAAAATGTCATGCGTCATCGGAATGCTGTGCGACAGAAGGCGATTCCGGAGAGAAGCAACCGTCCAAAACGAACCGGCTCCAGTTATCACATCTGCGTATGTTCTGTACGCTCAATTATCTCATTTTGAAGTTCTAAGCTTAAGTCATTAAAATAATCACTATAACCGGCTACACGTACAATGAGGTTCTTGAATTTTTCAGGTTCTTCCTGTGCTTTTCGCAGGGTATCCGCTTTTACTACATTAAACTGGATATGATGCCCGTCCAATCGGAAATAGTAACGTATCAGATTCACCATTCCCGAAATTCCTTTTTCATCGAGCAAATCGGGTGTAAACTTCTGATTGAGCAAGGTACCCCCTGTCTTTAAATGATCTATCTTTGCGGCTGAAGCGATGGCTGCCGCAGGCCCTTTTCTGTCGGCAGCCTGTACCGGAGAAATTCCTTCCGACAAGGGCTTTTGAGCATTCCTACCATCGGGCAATGCCCCGATTACACTGCCGAAATAGACGTGGGAAGTGGTAGGCAACATATTAATTCTGAAATATCCGCCTTTTGTATTTGTCCGACCGTTTACGGCATCATAAAATATATTAAAACTATTTACGGCATGCTTGTCGGCATCTTCAATATCATTTCCATACTTTGGCATCTCGTTTATCAGTTTATATTGCAAGGCTTCAAACCCCTTATAATCAGACTTTAATACATTCAGCAATTCGTCTGCTGTTATCAATTTATCCTTAAATACAATTTTTTCAACTGCCGCCAGAGAATCAGTCAGGCTGCCAAGCCCCACGCCCTGAATGTAACTTGTATTGTACCTCGCTCCGCCGTTATTATAGTCTTTTCCTTGGGCAATGCAGTCGTTAATGAGTAAAGACATAAAAGGCACCGGAATATTATCGGCCCAAACTCGTTCAATAAGACGGTTTCCCTTGATTTTAATGTCTATAAAATATTGAATTTGTGTTTTGAAAGCCTGCATTAATTCAGCGAATGATTTAAAATCCTTAAATGCTCCGGTCTTTTTACCAATTTGTTTTCCGTCTTTGGGGTTAAGGCCGTTATTCAGCGTAATTTCAAACACTTTGGCCAAATTAAAATAGCCGGTCAAGATATAACTTTCATTTCCGAAAGCACCGGTTTCCACACAGCCGCTTGCTCCGCCGGCTCTTGCATCCGCCAATGATTTTCCTTGGTTCAACAGTTCTGAAATAATGGCATCGGAATTAAAAACCGACGGTTGCCCGAAACCGGTTTTGATAATTTCTGCCGTCCGACGAATAAACCAATCCGGATTCTTTTTGCTTACCTGTATCATCGAACTTGGTTGCAGTAATCTCATTTCCTCAACAACATCCAGAATAAGGTAAGTCAATTCATTGACGGCATCTCTGCCGGTTTCGGTCAGTCCGCCCAAGTTTATCAAAGAAAAATCGGTGTAGGTACTGCTCTCTTTTGCGGTAACCCCTATTTTGGGCGGTGCCGGGTGATTATTAAACTTTATCCAAAAAGAAGACAGTAATTCTTTTGCATCGGTCTCAGTCAGCCTTCCGCTCTCAATATCCTGACGAAAAAACGGCAATAGATTTTGGTCTAAACGCCCCGGATTAAAGCTGTCCCAAGGATTGACTTCAGTAATTACTCCAACATGTATAAACCAGTAATGTTGCAGAGCTTCGTGAAACGTTTCGGGGGCATTGGCCGGAACTTTTCTGCACCTGTTTGCCATTAGACTTAACTCTTGCTTTCTTTTGGGATTTTTTTCAGATTTAGCTTTTTCAACCAACAGATCAGCATTGCGATAAGCGTAATTTATAACGGCATCACAAGCTCTGCTCATTGCTCGAAGTTGCTCTTTCTTTCTTAAAATGGTATCGTCTGTAAAACCGTCAAGTTGCTTTTCGGCCTGCTGTATTTCAGTTTTTAAATCCAGAAAACCTGTATGAAACATTTTCTTTCCGAGAACCGTATGCCCGGGGGCTCGTTGCTCCTGAAATTCTGTAAAAATACCGGATTCATATGCTGTTATCCATTCATTATCAAGCTCTTTAAAAATTCGATCTCTGTTCGAATTTCCCTTCCAGAAAGGAATTATTATCTCTTGATATGCTTTTTTTACCTCCTCACCAGATCTAAACCGAACCTTTTCACGCGTATCGAGTATTTCCAAATCACGCATGCTGTGTAAATTAATCTCCGGATATGTGGGTACAGATTTTGGAGCGGGGCCACGCTCTCCGACAATTAATTCGTCGGGGTTTAAGCAAAGTTGCTTTTTATCCAATAAGTAATACAGCGACTCGGCCCGTTGTTCCGGGACACTCATGCTTTTTACCCAAGGGAGTTTATAAAACGCAGTAATTAATTCTGCTCGCTCTGAAGATATGCGTGGTACAGCATTTTGACTTTGTTCTCTTAATTTTTTAATTCTTGTGTTCATTGCTTTATTTTTATCGGGCGATGTTGAAACCATGTTTTTTGAATTTTTCTTTTACGGCCTGTATCAATTTTTTCGGTGGTTCATCAAATACAATTACATTTTCCGACAATGAAAATTGCTCATTCTTATGACTGCCCAACTTATGATACGGAAGAATATCCACCGGACAGCTATTCTCCAAACTTGATAAAATATCAATAAAACCCTGTATCGAAGTCTCATTATCGTTAACTCCGGGAATCAGCGGAATACGAATTCTAAGATTTATGTTTGCTTGGTCAAGAATTTTTAAGTTCCGAATAATTTTCCGATTTGATACACCGGTATATGTTCTGTGAGATTTTTCATCCGGAAGTTTCAAGTCGTAGTGAAATAAGTCTGTATATTCTGACACACGCAACAAGCTATGTTCAGAACAATATCCGGTGGTATCGACACAAGTATGCAGGCCTTGAGCTTTACATAATTTAAGAAACTGAATTAAAGCCTCGGACTGCATCATGGGTTCTCCGCCCGAAAATGTAATACCGCCACCGGATTGCTCGTATAAAATACGGTCTTTTTCAATTTCGGAAAACAGTTCAGCAAAAGAATAGTACTTCCCGATGGTGTGTGTTTCGAAAATATCTGTTCCTCTGAATTGTTCTGTTTTGATATACTTGTAAACCTCCGTGCTTCGGCTTTCCGGATTATGACACCACGGGCAAATCAAAGGACAGCCTTTAAGAAACACTGTAGTTCTTATTCCCGGGCCGTCGTGCAGTGCATAGTGCTTAATATTAAATACCAACAGTTTTTCCATCGCCTTATGGAATTAAAATTTAGAATATGTTTATTTTTTTCTGTCGAAAACGGCAGGCGATCAATATATCCAACATTCAAAGAGCCCTTTCCCTCGGAATCCGAAATTATTAGTATGTCGGTTTAGTAATTTCATTAGGGCGAATATCCGTCTTTTTTTTTAATCGTGCAAGTTCATTTCTCATTATTTAAGGATATTTTTAGCCGGCAAGCTATTCTTATTCTCAAATTATGTAACCGGAGAGTCATTGGTGTTCGGTTTGCATCGTTCAGTCTTTATCAGGCCCGGAAATAGCCTCCACCGGGCATACCGGTTCGCACCGGTCGCAGTCGATACAAAGCTCCGGTGCAATAGAATAAAAGTCTTCGCCTTGAGAAATTGCTTGAACAGGACACTCGTCCAAACAAGCTCCACAAGCAATACATTTATCCGGATGTATTTTATAAGCCATGTTAAGTGTTTAATACATTGCGGTGCAAAGAAAATAAATATCCGTCAATATCATTTTATATTTAAATTATTATTTGGATCTTTGTATCAGAAATATTTGTTGTGCTGCCAAAGCTATATGAACATCAGAGGAATTTTAACTTATTTTCCTCTTATAAATTAGCTAACGTTCTATAAAGAACACTTAGGAAACCAAAACCGAAAAAATGGCTGAATTAATAATACATACCGAAGAAATAAAAAATAACATTAAGAAGCTCAGTGCTTTTTTTAAGAAAAAAGATATCGAATGGAGTTTGATTACAAAAGTTTTCTCCGGAGATATTGAGTTTTTGAATAATATATTAACCGAGGATGTCATTAAGGATATAAACTCTATAGGAGATTCCAGATTAACGAGTCTTAAGAACCTAAAGAAAGTAAATCCTGATATGAGAACAATCTACATCAAACCCCCGGCCAAAATTTTTGTTGACGAGGTGGTGAAGTATGCCGATGTCTCATTAAACTCCTCTTTGAGCACTATATTGGCTTTAAATGAAGAAGCAAAGCGGCAAAAAAAAATCCATCGAGTTATAATTATGCTCGAACTTGGAGAACTCCGTGAGGGAGTAAACCGTAATGATATTATGAGTTTTTACGAAAAAGTATTTGAGCTTTCTAATGTTCAAATCATTGGAATCGGCTCAAACCTGGGATGCATGTACGGTGTTGAACCAACCTTTGACAAACTTATGCAGTTGACTCTGTATAAGGAGCTTATATCTACAAAACATGATAAAAATTTACCGTTCATCTCCGGCGGAAGTTCAATAACGCTGCCTCTGATTGACCGAGGAATTGTTCCCAAAGAGATTAATCATTTCCGAATTGGGGAGGCTGTTTTTTTTGGAACAAGCCCACTGGAAAATCGACAATTCATGAATCTTTCTACCAGTACTTTTGAATTTCATGCCAATATTATTGAATTGGAAGAAAAAAAGAATGTCCCGGACGGGATTATTAACACGGCTAATATTGGACATACTGCCTCATATGAAACTGGGAAGGCCATAAAGAAGACCTACAAAGCAATTCTTGATTTTGGAATGCTTGATGTGGATAAGAATGATATTGAAATCGACGATAAAGAAGTAAAATTTGTGGGCATCACTTCAGATATGATGGTTCTGGATATCGGTAAAAACAAAACCAAGGACGGAGAACAAAAATATCATATTGGAGATGTTATAAAGCTGACACCCAACTACATGGCCGTTGCCCGCTTGTTAAACTCAAAATTTATTGACAAAAAATTCATTTAATACATACACTGAGTTTAGTTTAAAAAGTTATAAAGTTGAAAGTTTATAAAGTTAAAAATACTAAAAATAAAAGTTTTAAGTTAATCGTAAAATGATTTATAAAACTCTAATAATTAAGTATATAGCTTACTTTACTAAAATAGAATATACTTTTTAGACCGGACTCTACACATATACGAGAATAATGTTAGAAAAAATACTAAAAGATAATACCCATTTGTTTGCAGACGTCATCAGTCTGAAAAATCGAAAATTGTTTAAGCTTATTTTATCAGCAGAAAACAAAACGCTGACTACCGACGTTATAAAAAACAGCGATACCCTCGGGAATTATATCAATAAATTACTTGTTGATGCCGGGGCAGACATTGCCTATGGCGGCTATTTGGAAAACCGAAGCATTTACAAAAAAAGTGAACACTTTGGCGGTGAGAATGATGATGCTCGCACGGTTCACTTAGGAGTTGACTTATGGGCTGATGCCGGTGAGCCGGTTTATTCGCCCGGCGAGGCCAAAATTCACAGTTTTAAAAACAATGCTAATTTTGGAGATTACGGGGCAACCATTATCTTGGAGCATGAAATAGATGCCGTAAAATTCTATACACTCTACGGTCATTTGTCTATGCAGTCCCTTGAGAATAAAAATACCGGTCAACAAATTGGAGCCGGAGAACAGTTTGCAACCCTCGGCAAAGTGTCCGAAAACGGAAGCTGGCCTCCTCATCTGCATTTTCAAATTATTTCGGATATGCAGAATTATTCCGGCGATTTTCCGGGGGTTTGTGCGGTTAAAGAAATTCCTATTTTCAAAAATATGTGTCCCGACCCCTTACTTATTTTAAATATCTGATATAATACATTAACTTTGTATTTTTTATCGATAAATAAGATAAAACCTAATGGCAAGCACATCCCAAATTCGTATTAACAAAAAAGCCCTGCGAAAAAACCTTGAATTTATTCGAGAACTTCTGGGAAAAACTAAATTGTCAGTTGTCATCAAAGGCAATGCCTACGGACATGGTATAAGAACGTTTCTTCCCTTAGCCGAAGAACTCGGGGCAGACCATTTCTCTGTTTACTCTTCCTCCGAAGCAATGGTAGCCAATGAAGTAAAACAACCGGATACCACCATAATGGTTATGGGTTATATTATGGAGGAAGATATGGAAATAATTATACAAGACAATATTGAGTTTTACATTTCTGACACCAACACGCTGCAATTAGCCATTCGTTGGGCTAAAAAATTACAGAAAAAAGCGGTGGTTCACATAGATGTGGAGACAGGCATGAACCGTACCGGACTGGGTGTTATAGACTTCGAAAAAATAATTCCGACATTAAAAGAAAACTGTGAGTTGCTATTCATCAAAGGGCTAACGTCACACTTTGCCGGTGCCGAAAGTATTGCCAATTACACACGGGTTATTGCTCAGTTTGAAGTTTTTAATGAGCGAGCAGAATATCTTGAGCAACACGGTATTGTTCCCGAATTAAAACATATCGGAAGTTCTGCGGCCATGATAAACTACCCGCGTACAAAATTGGATATGATCCGGTCAGGAATTATGGTCTATGGCTTTTGGCCCACAAAAGAAACATACATCAAACATATTCACAGCAAAATTGACAAAACGAACCCGTTGGAGCGTATTATATCGTGGAATTCAAAAGTGGTTATTACCAAAGTGGTTCCGCAAGGTGAATTTATCGGTTACGGATTGAGTTATCAAGCACAAGACGATATGCTGATTATGGTTGTGCCGGTGGGCTATTCCAACGGATACAGCCGGTCATTGAGTAATAACGGTGCAGTATTGGTTCACGGCCAATATGCACGTGTTATCGGAACCGTAAATATGAATATGTTAATTTGCAATATCACGCATATTCCGACTATCGAAGTTGGCGATAAGGTAATTCTTATCGGAAGCCAAGGGGATAATGAAATTACATTCGCTTCTTTTTCTGAAATGAATGATTCTTTAAACTATGAAATTTTAGCTCGACTGCCTGAAAACATTGAACGAGAAGTATTTTAATTCTACCGGCAAGCTAAACCGCTAAGAATTTATCTTTCTGCAAAAAGTTTGCTCCTGATAAACTTCCATTTATTCATCCGATACAAAACTGAAGTCCACAACACGCCAAATCCATATTTCATACTCCGCCTCCAATTTATTGATGAGGCATCATCAAAATATTTTGTCGGGCAAGTCAGTTCACCGATTTCAAAGCCTTTAAAAAATATTTGAGCCAAGAGTTGATTATCAAATATAAAATCGTCGGAATTTGAATTATACCTAAATTGAGCGATTATGAATAAAGAGAAGTGCCAATATCTTGAGAACAAAAGCTTTACAAAAAAATTGAGTGCACCCAATTGGTGCATGATGTTTTTTTGTAATGTCTTTTGGCTCAAAAGATTGGTGTTTATCGAAGTTCATAATCGCTCATTTTAGGTTATAATCTATGAACATAAGCACCTCTTTTGAAAAGGCTCGATAACCGGTATGATATTCCGACAATTTCCGGTTCATCAAAATATTTTGAAAAAGTGTCAGAAAACGATTGGCGATGTATTTATATACAGGCATTCCGACTTTCAATGCAGCATTTCCGAGAATGCGCGAACCGAGAACCACCGGGTAAACCCCGTTTGCAATAATCCGACATATCGGCTCCATTAATTTTGAAATGTATTGATAATCAGGGTGTTTCATCACTGCAATATCTGCTCCTAATTCCAGTGCTTTATTGTAACAACTTTTTTGATTGGCTCCGTACCTGCGGTTTTTTTATGCCTGATGATATGCTTTATTTCAATCTCTTTTGCCCGTTCAACCGTATTGTCGATGCTTAAATCATCGGTTAAAATAATTTCATCAACCACATCAAAAGGTATTTCGTTATAGGTTTTCTCCAATGTTTTTCGGCATTGTAGGCCGGTAAGACCACCGCAACTTTCCTGTTTTCTATCATAGCACGTGTAATATTGTTAATCTAATGTAGAGAATATATTTTAA
>JAYEIA010000171.1:0-9574 GCA_034659855.1 Bacteroidota bacterium | reverse complement strand
ATCAAATTTCATGTATTCAATAATTTTTTCTTTTTCACCGGGTTTTATTTCAATCCAATCAAAATGTTCAGAAATTTGAGAAATTATTGAAAACATGGCATCTAAATTGAATTTGATTTTCTTGTGAGATAAAAATAATTCCATAATCATACCGGCTGCCACGGCTTCTCCGTGCTTTAATGTGGTTTGGTTTTGAGCATACAGCCCTTCCAGCGCATGTCCGAAGGTATGCCCAAAATTCAATGCCTGCCTAATTCCCATTTCGTTCCTGTCGGTCGTCACAAATTCTGCCTTTATTTTTGTCGATGTTTGTATTAATCGCCTTAACTCTTCTCCGGTATATACTTCTTTCTTTGACAAAAAGCTAAAGAGTTCCTTGGTATGAATTTCTGATTTTAAAAGCGTATGTTTCAACATTTCAGCCACGCCGCTCATAAATTCTCTTTTATTTAAGCTGTCTAAAAATATTTCTGAAATCAATATTAATTCGGCTTGAGATATTACGCCGAGCTGATTTTTTGCATTCCCGTAGTTTATTCCGTTTTTTCCGCCAATTGCTGCATCCACCATAGCCAAAAGTGTGGTAGGAATATTAATAAAAGAAACACCGCGCTTAAATACAGAAGCTGCAAAGCCCCCAATATCAGTAACTGTTCCTCCGCCCAAATTAATAATCATTGACGTTTTACGACTTGCCCCCTGTTTTAACAAAAAGTGCCATATTTTCTCGGTAGTTTCCAGTGATTTCTGTTTCTCTCCGGGTTTAAAAGAAAAAATATGAACCTTAAATCCGTCAAAACTGTCTTTTATAATCTCATAGCATGAAGCCAATACATTATCATCCGTTATAATAAAAAAAGAGTCTTTGCCCGAAGCTTGAATAAACGTCTTAAGGTCAAGAGATACGTCGGAAGAATATTTAATATTTTCGTTGAATGGCTTCATTTAATGAATTTAGTTGCTGACTCAAAAATAATATTATCCCCTGAAACAAAAAACTTTAAAATCGAAAATAAAATACAAATAACATCGATTCATATGAACTCCCGAATATGTTACACATCACAATTTAAAAATAATTCTATATTTTTTATAATTTTGTTCAAAATTTTAAGATATGATAAATTTCAATAATACGCAACAAGCTTTTATTTCAAAATCAAATAAAGAGTTGAAATGGGGCTATCGTTTATTTACAATAATGGCCAGTCCAAGATTGCAAAACATTAGTCAAAAACTGGCCAAACTCGCCATTAAGTTAAAATTACCAATATACGGAATCGTGAAAAAAACGTTGTTTATACAGTTTGTAGGAGGCGAGACTCTAAATAAATGCCTCCCGGTTGTTGAAACTATGGGAAAGCATAATGTAAAATCTATATTAGATTATTCGGTTGAGGGAAAAGAAGATGAGGCAGATATTTTGGAGGCTCTTGAAGAGACAATTCGATCTATCAAGAATGCCGGCAATACCAAAAGTATTCCTTTCTCTGTATTTAAACCAACGGCTATGTCAAAATCTTCGATCTTAAAAAAGGCAAGTTCGGGAGAACCTTTATCGTCTGAAGATAAAGTTGAAGTACAAAAACTCAAGGACAGAATCAATACCCTTTGTAAAACGGCCTTTGAAGCCGATACTTCTATTCTTATTGATGCCGAAGATTTTAGCTATCAAAAAATAATTGATGACACGGCAGACGAGATGATGGCCATTTACAATAAAGAAAAAGCCATAGTATTCAATACTTGGCAAATGTACAGACATGACCGACTTGAACACTTGAAACAAACCTATCAAAAATCGGTTAAAGGTAATTACTATTTAGGAGCAAAATTTGTACGCGGGGCATATATGGAAAAAGAACGAGAACTTGCTGAGCAAAACGGAGTTCCCTCCCCCATTCAGCCGAATATAGAAGCTACGGCTAATGCTTATAATGCGGCTTTGAAATTTTCAATTGAACATCTTGACCGTATATCAATATTTAACGGAACGCATAATGCAGAGAGCAACAAATTATTGTGTGAACTCATGGAAGCCAAGGGCCTCCGAAGGAATGACAAACGAATATGGTTTTCACAATTATACGGCATGAGCGACCACATCAGCTTTAACTTAGCAGCTACGGGTTACAATGTAGCAAAATACCTCCCCTACGGGCCGGTGAAACATGTCTTGCCCTACTTATTAAGAAGAGCCGAGGAAAACTCATCGGTAGAAGGACAAAGTAACAGAGAATTGAGTTTGATAAAAGCTGAATTGAAAAGACGTAAATCCGGTCAATAAATATTTTTAACTCAACAGATTGGTGTTTATCGAAGCAGATAATCGCTTAATTTAGGTTTTATATAATTGCAAACATAACTCCGCCAATTGCTAAATATATCAACAGGCCGATAATATCATTGGCCGTTGTTATAAAAGGGCCTGTAGCCAAGGCCGGGTCAATCTTGTACTTGTCCAGCAACAAGGGGACAAAAGTTCCGAAAATTGATGCCAACAGTATAACTGATAACAAGGCAATACTCACAGTCAAAGTTAAAGCCATAGAATCACTAAAAAGAAGATTATAACTAAAAACAATGGCGGAACAAATCAGTCCGTTTAGTAGAGCAACCGAGAGTTCTTTTGTGATTTTTTTAAAAGTGGTTTCCATTCTTTGAGTATTTTTAGCAATGGCTTGCACAACGATTGACGAGGATTGTACACCCACATTTCCGCCCATAGCGGCAATTAGCGGAATAAAAAATGCCATGGCAGCATGCTCTTGTAAATCAACCTCATACAGCCCAATAACCTGAGCTCCCATTATACCGCCCAGTAAACCAATTAACAACCAGGGCAAACGAGCTTTGGTCAGTTTCCAAACACTATCGGAGGCTTCAACATCATCAGAAATACCGGAAATCATTTGATAATCTTTGTCTGCTTCTTCTCTCAAAAAATCGACAATATCATCAATGGTAATTCGACCCAATAATCTCTTTTTTATATCTACAACAGGCAAAGCAACTAAGTCATATTTATCGGCAATATTTGAAACTTCGGCGGCATGCATCTCAGCGGGTATCATCACTAAGTTTACAGTCATAATATCCTTTATTATTTTATCTTTTGCCGATAACAACAGTTTTTTTAACGACAATGCTCCTTTAAGTACATTGTCATCATCTACAACATAGACATAAAAGACTTCATCAACCTCCTCTGCTTTTGTCCTAATTACAGAAATTGCGTCATTAATCCCTGAATTCCAATTCACGGAAACATATTCTTTTCCCATTAAACCTCCGGCAGAGTCCTCATCAAATGCCAACAGGTCAAGAATATTGCCGGCCCGGTTCATATCTAATACATTCTCCAGGACTTCAGTTTGCTTCTTAACCGATAAATCGGCCATTACATCCGCTGCATCATCAGAATCCATGAAATGAATAAACTTATTGGCAATAACTTCACTCGGGATAGCTTTGAGAAACCGCTCTCGATCATCATCATCAAGTTCTGCTATTACGTCAGCGGCTTTTTCACCGTCAGAAATCTGAAAAAAAAGAAACTTGGCCTGTTCAATATTCAGCTCATCATATAAATCGGCAATATCAACCGCATGCAAATCATCAATTAAATTCTTTGCCGCATCGGCGTCTTCTTGATCAAGGATATTAACCAGATTATCCAAATATGTTTTAGTCAGTTCAAAATGCATATTAATATAATTTAATCGTGTGAAACATAATGGGTGAAAATTGGACAATACTATCGACTATGAAAAGTTCAACCATTTCTGACTCAACAATTCCAACAGTTTATCATCCCGTCGCCTAAAAGCAAATTCGCCCTTCGAGTTGTTGATAAATAAAACTATAAAGTGCGTACAAAGTTAAATATTTGAATGCAATAATATTACATTTTTGAAAAATATTAAAGCCGCAAAAAATTAAACCTTGTACGTAAACAACTCATTAGGTTTCAGAACAGATATAATTTCATTTTATACATTAAGGAACGGAAACAAAATAACTTCGCCTAACTATGATAATTAATTTCGTATCCGTTCCTAAAAAACAGATTGTTTTCTTATATTTGATGTGATTCAAAAGGACAGCCAAATAAAAAAACACAGACAAATGTCAACACCACATCAAACCATTGAAGCTCTGGGTAAAAAAATCGGAAAATTTTCTGTTGCAAGTAAAGTATCAGGAATACGCAACAGCATTGTTATTAAAGATAAGGCGGTGGTTGCATTATCCATAATAAACTCCAAATTGGAACAAATTCCCGATGAGATTTTTGAATTTAAAATGTTGCAAAAACTAATAATCAGGCACTGCAACTTAACCGTTGTTCCTGATAGAATCGGACAATTGAGCAATCTGCGGGTTTTGGATTTATCTAATAACAGTATTGAAAAGATTTCGCCGGAAATTAAAAAACTTAAAAACCTTGAAGTTCTCCAGCTGTACAGAAACAGAATTAAACAAATACCGGAAGAAATGGGAGCATTACAAAATCTTACCGGCTTAGGGCTCACACATAATTTGCTTACCGATATGCCGGTTGCGGCCATCGAAAACAATAAACTTACACGCCTTGATTTGGCTCATAATCAAATTAAGCAAATGCCCAATATCAACACCACCATCAAGCGCATGCAGAGTTTTAACATTACGGGGAATCCGCTGGAAAACATCCCAAGCCATATTCAGAAAAAGGGAATGCTGTCGGTGATGGATTATATCGAAAAAGATAAGGTGCAACTTTGGCAATCAAAAATGGTTATTGTGGGGCAAGGCGGCGTTGGTAAATCATGCCTTTTGGATTCGCTAAAAGGAAAATCATTTGACCCGACAAAAAACACAACCCACGGCATGCGTGTCAGATCATTGCAGCTTAAACATCCCGAAAATAATGGCATTGACATGACATTAAATGTTTGGGATTTTGGCGGACAAGAAATCTACCATGCCACTCATCAATTCTATCTAACCAATAATTCATTTTTTATTTTGGTGTGGAGTGCTCGCATGGGATACGAAACCGGAAAATTATACTATTGGCTCGATACCATTGAAGCCCTGGCTCCAAACTCTCCGGTATTTATTGTGGCAACCAATACGAAAGCCCGGGGAGCCGACCTGCCAAAAAAAGACATCATATACAGATACGAACAAAAAGCAAAGGGAAAATCCATAAGATTCTTTAATGTGGACAATATGGACGGCAGCGGTATTCCAACTCTGAAGAATGCCATACAAGAAACGGCATCTAAGCTTAAACACATGGGTGCCGAACGGCCGGTAACCTGGGTTCGGGCCGCCCAAGAAATCCAAAAACTAAAAAACAACTACATCAGCAGAAAAGAACTGTTTAAGATATTTTTTAAAACAGGAATGAATTCTACACAATATGAAAACCCGGCGGAATATCTGCACGAAATGGGAGAAATTCTGTATTATAACAACGACAGTATTTTAAAAGATACCGTAATTACCAGCCCGGAATGGGTAAATTTACACATCGCTAAAATTCTGGACAGCACAGAGCTTGATCAATCCGAAGGATTCCTTTCCAAACAACTGATGCAAAAATTATGGAATGATCTTGAACCTGAAATGAGAGCAAAATTTGTACACCTCATGGGAATCTTTGATATCGCCTACAAAGTAGATGACCCCAACACCGTTTGTCTGGTTGTGGAGAAGCTCAAACATGAAGAACCTGACTTTGTTGAACCTTGGGACAGTATGGAAGGACAACGAGAAGTCTCCTTATTGTATGACGAGATGAATGCCATGCCTGCAGGAATTCCGACCCGTTTTATTGCTCGCACGCATCGTTTTACAACCTTTACCCACTGGCGACACGGGGCGTTGCTGAAATACAACCAACATGTTCCTATAGATGAACAAACCCCCTCGCCCGATAATGCCGAAAACTTAGCATTAATCATAACCAAGCCCGAAACAAAACAAATTATATTAAAAATACGAGGCAATGCTCCTGAATATTTTTCGGCTATATTGAGAGATACATTGGAGTATACCTTCAGACCATTTAAAGGACTTAAAAAAACGCTCAAAGTTCCCTGTCCGGGACACAACAATACACCTTGTCCGCATAATTTCAACATTAAGCATTTAGAAAAACGCTTAAATAATATCCCCCCGATATCTACTATTGAGTGCCCGGAGGGTATGGAAAATGTCAATATTCAAGAGATGCTTTTCGGGATAAGCACCCTGTCTGAAAACGACAATTTGTCGGAACAAATTATTTCTGAAATGGGTAAACATTTTGAGGAACAAAGCAAACACATTGATAAGGGCAACCAAGAAATTATTGAAGCCCAAAGAGCACATTTCTCCGAACTTATGAAATTTATTGAACTGGAATTCATTAAGAGCTTTCAAGTTCAACAGCGCATGCAAGATATTTCTTGCCCCAACCTTTTTACGCTGAGTGTTAAAAAGGACCGGAACTTGGTTGAGAAATTACGCGTAGACGTATATTTTTTGGAGTTACAACTGTGGTGCCAACATCCGGGGCACCAACATCCGGTAGGGGAACCTTATGAAATAAAAATTACCCGAAAATGGCTCAAGAAAATAGCCCCTTATTATAACCGCATGATGAAATTTTTGAACTGGACAATCCCAATGATTAACCCGGCAGTTTCTCATCTGACCGGAAAAGAAATTTCTGCCTCCGATGACATTAAATTTGCCGGCAGGGTGTTACGCCAACTCGGGGATATTGACAGCCAATCAACCGGTTTGGAAGTCTCGGAAAACTTACAATACCATGACAAACGGTATGAGCTGCAACTGGTATCGGACCTGCTCCAAAAACACGACCCCAAGAGACAATGGCGAGGACTCATTCGCAAAATTACTCCCGAAGGCTATATTATGTGGATCTGTGAAGAGCATGCCAAAGAATATGATATTAAACGGAAAATAACGAAGGCATAGTCTATTTTTTTATGAACTTTTGATTATTGTGAAGAGTCAAATTCAAACAAATTTCTACTCTTCAGATGCTTGTATTTTTTCATAAAGTCTATCAAGCTTAGTGTCCACAGATTTAAAAAACTTATATCTGCTTTTCTCAGAAACCCCGCTTATTAATGTTGATTTTTTTATTAAATTATTTAGCCAAACCGCCGAATCCTTGACAAATTCAGGATTTCCGGTAATTATTTTGTTAAACGTATGCACACTTAGATACACCAAATCACTTTCGGCACGTTTTGTATAAATACAATTATTCCCGATTTCAATATCACAATGATATAAGGTGAATGCATTTTCTTGAGCGCCGTTTTCCTGCATTAATTTATTGCCGGCTTTGGCCTGATCTTTCAAAGTTTGAATTTCCAACTTGGCTTGTTCGCAAACTTTTAGTGCATCCTCCGTGGTTTCAAAATGACCCGAATCCCAAAAAAATTCAATTTGTTTTACCAAACTGTTGATGGTCTCCTTGGTCCAAATTTCTATGGAAGGAATTCGTGTATAAATATCATAAATAGCTTTCCCCAGTTCAGCATATTGAGGACTCACATGTTCAATACTGAATTTTTTTTCTTCCATTTCAGGAATATCAACCACAGCCTTCATCCAATAAAACATTTTAAATGCAGATAATTCCGGATACTTAAAATGATGAAAAATCGGGACATCAATCGCTGCATAAATAATCTCGTTATTTTCTGAAGCATAGATTCTCTTCATATCATCCAGAATGGAGCTGAGATAATATTCAAAACCTTTATATGTATCCAGTTTATTATAACGAAAAACAGCATTATTGCTGTCGCCCGTAAAGCTGTCAAAAGAAATTCCGTAATGCGAACAGAGGACGCCCACTTCTTCAATATCAAGCGATGTATTTCCTCTCAATCGTCTATAAACGCTATCGTAGCTTAAATTAAGTACATCGGCCAAATCATCGGCCAATGATCTGTTTTCAGGAAGCATTTTTTTTATATACTCAAATAACCGGAGTTGAATTGTGTTTTTTTGCATATAAATCTTTCAAATATCAATTTTACAATGTCTGAATTTTTGCGAAAAGTAATAATATTCAATCAAACAGTTGCAAAAATCGCAAAAATATTTTTTTTCTCAGAACAAATCCGTAAAAAAACGAACTCCTGCAACTGATAAAAAAAGATATGTGAAATTCAATTTCTTAATTCGACAAGGTAATCATAGGTTTGTGTTATGAAAGTGAATAAAAAATATTTAATCTCTTAACTAATAAAGAACAATATGAAAACATTCAGAAGAATTTTATCACTGTTAATTGTTACAGCTGTAGTATTTTCGGCTACTCAAGCACAAAACAAACCGTTGCTTACTGTTGTAAATTTCGACAGCCAAGGAACTGAATTTACTCCCGAACAGTTAGGAAACCTTGCAAGAATGGAGGTAGAAAAATTAGATAAATTTGAAGTCATGGATCGTTACGATGTGAACTATATGGTAAAAAAACATGATTTGGATTTGAATGGTTGCTACGGTAAAATTTGCCTTACCGAAATCGGACAAGTCATTAACTCAGAAAAGATGATGAGCGGAACCGTAGAAACCTACGGCGAAACCATGATTGTAACCATCCGCCTTATTGATGTTAAATCTAAAAGCATTGAAAAAGCACACGTCAAAGAATTTCTGAACTTACCCAAGCAAATCAGAAGGATTTTCAACATCTCGGTAAGGGAAATGTTCGAACTGGAAAATGATGAAGTACTGGTTTCTCAATTGACCAAACAGTCGCAGCATGAAAATAAAATCATTAACCCGGACACCGAGCGTTTGAATTTATCGGGTCCTCGATTTGGAGGGACCGCATTTTTCGGCGACATCACAGAAACCCTAACAGCCGAGAAATACAACGGCGGATTTGATGCTTCACCTTATATGTATATGTTGGGCTATCAGTTTGAAGTACAATATCTGAATGCCGGCAAACTGCAGGCACTGTTTGAGTTTATTCCGACAATAACCGGTGCTGAACAAGGGCTTTTTCTTCCGAATATTAATATTCTTCACGGTTTACGGCATAATGTTACCGGTTGGGAATTTGGACTGGGTCTTACGCTCGGAACAACCAAAAAGGCAGACGGCTATTTCGATGCCGACAACAACTGGCACTTACAAAACGAATGGACGCAAGAGGCTGTTAACCCTTATCATATTGTTTCAAAGGTTGACAGCAGAGGTTCGTATGCATTGAATACCGGTTTTATTATAGCCGCCGGAAAATCATTCAAATCCGGACGAATGAATATACCCGTAAATTTATTCTGTATTCCTTCAAAAGACGGCATCAGAACCGGATTGACCATTGGGTTTAACGCTAAAAAAGACAAATAAATTTCTCTGAAGCAGTTGTATCAAAAAAAGCTGTAAGCCTTTTGTTATTTTTGACAACTAATTTCTTAAATGTTAAAAATATAGGCTATAGTTCAGAATAGCGGTGTTATTTTGAATATGATGATTATAAGGTTTTTACAAGATAATATTCAAATTTTCGGAGGTTGAGCATGTTGTTTGCAAAACAACATGC
>JAYEIA010000170.1:0-9585 GCA_034659855.1 Bacteroidota bacterium | reverse complement strand
ATTGACGGCCAGCTTAATGGAATGATTAGACGGCAGATTGTTCTCACCCTCAATTACAGCCAATACCTCCGGTGCCAATTCAGGAACCATGGAAACAAAATGTTCAAGAAATATTAGAGAGTACATTCTGAAATACATGGGTTTGCCGGCAGCAATCAAGTTGTATAGGGCGGCATCAAATAAATTACCGGTCTGTGCAATCGAGAAATTTCGATGGGTTAATATCTGCAAAATACTTGCTTTTTGCCGGTCGGTGGGCATACGATTGTAGTCATCAATCATTTTGTCTTCATAGGAATTGAGCAGTTGCGGCTTTTGTTTGTCGATGTGTACCAGCACCCAAGAGGCACGCCAAGCGGCCGGATTTTTATCTGAAACGGCAATGGAATAGACCATCTCTAAGGTTTTACTCCCTGTCGTAATAGACTCAATAAGCAAGTCAATTTGTTTTTTACTCGGTCGGCGAAGAAACTCTTCGGCCTCTTCTGTATTCTTGAATTTATTGAGGGGCTTATTCATTGGTGATCTTTTCATAATGGCAAAAGAGCAATTTGCCGGTTTTTTCGTCTCTTAAATGTAGGCCGTTACCTTCACAATATGCATAATACTCGCAATTGGCACATGGGCCGGTTTTTGTCCAAGACCGGTCACGCATGGCCTGAAATTTATTTTCCCAGACATCGGTAAAACTGTCGGAATAGATATTTCCTTGTACAAAATTTTCTCTCAAACTCGGGCAGGCAGAAATTGAGCCGTCGGCCAAAACTGACCCAATAGAGATACCGGCTCTGCAAAAGAAAAAATTGTCTCTGACTTCGGCTTCATAATTACCGAGAAAACCTTCGCAGCCATATGAAGCACTGATTTTTCCTTCTTTTCGGGTTGCTTTAATAAAATCAAAAAGCTGTCTGAATTGCTTGTTGCTCAAGAGCAGCAGATCATTTTCTTTGGCTCGCCCAATGGGGAAAACCGTAAACAACCGCCATTGTTTTACGCCGGCTTTAATGAGTTCATTTTTAAGATCTTGCAGCCGGCTTATACTTTTTTTATTAACGCAAGTAACCACATCAAATTCCAAGTCGGGTTCTTTTGCGGCCCTATCAATGGCTTGTTTGGCTCGCCGGTATGAGCCTTTGCGATTTCTGAACCAATCATGTTCATCCTCAAAACCGTCAAGGCTAATGGTTAAAGCACGCAGGCCGGACTGCATCAGCTCCGAAAATCGTTGCTTGTTCAGTAAATATCCATTTGTAACCATGCCCCAGGGGAAACCTCTTTGGTACAGTTCTTTCCCGCATTGAGCAATATCCTTTCTCACCAAAGGTTCTCCGCCGGTAAGTACTATCATGGTTTTGTTCGGGTTTATTGTCGGACTGATTTCATCAATAACTTTGAGGAAATCAGTCAAAGGCATATCCTTTACCGAAGAATCTACTTTACAATCACTTCCGCAATGCAGGCACGACAAATTACACCGCAACGTACATTCCCAAAACAAATATTTGAGTTGATGAGCCTTGGTTTCGTTGGCTTTGTATTGTTTATAGAGCTTGAGCCCGAGTCGTTTTTTCAGGCTTAGTTTATTCCGGCGTTTCATCTAAAAATACGGTTAAAGTCTTGTGGGTTTCTCCTTCGTACCATCCGTCGCCGCCCGAAAAATTATCACCTGAAAATGTTATTGAGGTATCTTTTGACTCGAAACTGCCGTTGGTTTGTCCGTCAATATCTTCAAATCGTACATTGTATGTTTGCTCTGTCGGAAAATCATAAATCGTTATATCATAGGCTCCGTTTTGATTGGTGAATACGGTATCATGGCGCATGGTTATTTGAATACCGGTAATCGGAAGCTCGGTAGTTCGGGATTTTACTTCTCCGTTGAGGATAAAGTCAGCTGTAGGAACGCCGTATTCGGCTCGAATACAGCCAACCGAAAAGCCAATCATGCCCAATAAAACAACAATGATTTTTTGATGTAAAGCAGAGAGTATTTTTTTCATGGCTACTGTTCTTTATCTCTACGAATATACTGATTTTTTTGTTAAAGATAAGGTTTTAGCCTGAATTATTCAGTTCAGAGTTTTGTTTTGAAGAAAATAAATGAACCTAAGAGGGCGGGTATCACCAAATTGATGAGCCACAGAGCAAAAGCAGCCCAAAGTATTCCCGGATTGTTGTCGGAATATAAACCAAAAAACAGCAGTGCCGTTGAGCCTCTTATCCCTACGTCAGCCAATACTATACTCGGTATTACGGTATTTATGAAAAATGCTGCTGCTGCGGCAATTAGTGCTTCCGGGAGTCCAATATCTACATTAAAAAATATAAGCAGAAGATAGTATTGAAAAAGAAAAACAGCATATCGGACGGTGCTGTATCCGAGAAGTTTAATTAATTTTACGGAAGAATAAGAGTTTAACACGTCTATATGCTTGAGACGGGTTTTAAGGCATTTAGTGTTTTGAGCAATGGATACTACCACATCAAGCCTAAAATATAATAACAAGACAAAGAAACTGACGCTTGTGAGAACTATCAGAGTTGCTCCCGGATAGTTTGCCGATAATTGTGAAGAGGTATGGTTTAAATACAGCAGTATAACAGCCGGTAAACCCAAAAGAAAAGTTACGGTAGTTTGAGCTAAGCTTCCGGCTGCTGCAGCATATACCGACGGTATTCGATGTTTCTTTTCTAAAATAAAAGTCCGGCCGGCAAGTTCTCCGATTCTGTTTGGTGTAAAAATACCCAAAGTTACTCCGGATAATACTGACTTTAGTGCATGGGGCAAGGAAATGTGTTGAATGGCGGACAATAAATACTTCCATTTTCCGGATTCAATCAACCAATTAACCGGCATCAGCAATCCGGCAATAACAATATACGGAACATATAACGTTCGAATATGTAATTCAGCATAGCTTTGATGTGCCTTTAGTCGATGAAAAATGTAATAGTAGGAAAGTGCAATTACTGCAATCTTAAACGCTGTATAGATTATTTTTTTTGCTTGAGTATTTAACGGCATGGGTTCTGCCTGCTGCTTGTCAATATAAAACAGTAAAGGCTTTGTGTGTTTTTAACATATCCTAAATTCAACTAATAAATGCAACTTATCGGTAGCTCGGGCAATCACAACCTTTACCGCCACTGTCGGGAATGATAAAACGAACGCCGGCTGCAAACCCGATAGATACCGGATGAGGCTGATTTAAGCTAAGCGTAAGCCAAGTCTGTTTATTAATATTGTATGAGTATTCAATAAAACCCGTAACAGGAACCAAGCGGTAGGGGAGGCCGCCCTCACTCAGGGTATATCTTTCATCTCCGGTGTAGTTCTCCGGCAAATCTCTGTTTTGATAAATATATACTGCCGGTCCCACGCCTATGAACAGACGATGGTTCCAGTATTTCATCAGTTTGAAAATTACATGCGCATCAAGGCCGATGGTTACGCCCGAAAATCTGTCGCTGATAACTTTTATTCCGCCGCCGGCTCTGATATTGTTATGCACCGGCACATTGAAATCGGCATTGAGTCCGGGTTCAAATGTAAAGTAGCCTTTGTTGTCAATACTTTTGTTAACCAAAGCTAAATCATTCTCCGCAAAGGGATGTACCGAAAATGAAGAAAAACCTATTCCGGCATCAACTTGCGAATAACTGAGCATAGGGACACTGAGAAATAAAACGAAAAACAGGGTTTTTATTTGTATGTTCATTCTCATCGTTAGGACATTCATTTTATCCGGAGATTATACTTACGGTATCACCTATGAGTTACAGCTTGCACATCCCAAGTCTTTTGCTTTTACTTTGAAGTTTCGGTCAACACGGCGTTGCTCTGTTATGGCACAGTAAATCCCTTTTTTTTGGAGCATTCTGCTGTGTCCTATTCTCGTTTCGGGAAATTTTTTTTCTTTGGTAAAGAAAATTTTAACACCCAGTCCTAAAAAAGCAATTCCGATTAGTATAGAGGCGAGTATCAGTATGGTAACAAACATAATGTCTTTTTTTATATAACGGCAAAGATACAAACTTCGCATACATAATGTATCAAATTCCGTGTTTTTTTTGCGATATTAAAAAATTAACAAACAACTGATCTTTTTCGCATCGGATGTATTTGATTGGTTTTTAAGAAGTTATCTAATTATAACAAACGTCTTATGTAAATGCTGTAATCTTAAATCCGTCAGACCGCTCAAAGCGGTCAGACGGGTATAAACAGCAAAAACTTATGACGTTTATTATATAATAAACGATTTGTATAAATGCGGTTACAGACAATTTACCCTGCCACATTACACTTCATATCTGTACCTGTGTGGTGTTTTCACCACACAGGATCTATCCGGATACAAATTCCTGTCAGGTGAAAACACTATAGCCGTCAAGCTAAAACGTTAATTACAGAAATCCTGACCCATGATTTGATTATCAGGTGTTTGTAGTAATTTGTTCGTAAAATAAAATTGTCGTATTTCATTGAAATTTTTAATAAAAAAAAAAGGTAATAAGGTTTGAAATCCTGTTAATCCAAAATTCTACTAAGGTTAAAATCGTAAAAATACTTGTGCTGAGCATTTGTCGAAGTAAGGTTCTTAAGCTATGTAATAAACCTTATCGTTTTTTTCAACCTTAGTAGAAATGAAAAAAATACGAACAACCTTATTACCTTATTCCTAATTTACGACAATTTAGTTTGCGAAAGGTCAGGATTTCTGAATTAGTTGAATTACAGTCTATATTAAGTTGTAATTTTGATTATTTTTCGGAGGCTGAGCATGTTGTTTGCAAAACAAGCCCCGAAACCGGTTTTTGCTATTTTATGAGATCGGTTTCGACTTCGCTCAACCTCCAAAAGTAAAAAAATATTGCTCTAACAAACTGAATATATGTTGTTTATATCTTAACTTGACGGCTATGGTGAAAACACTTGACAGGTGCAGAATATTAATTTTTAAAATCTTATTGACAAAACGTAATTTAATATGACGTTTGTTATAGCACGGAACTAAAAAATATGAAAATCAAGAATTACATAAATATAAACTTTGGACTCCTATTCGTAAAAATATCAAATAAAATTTCTACAATACAAAACTTATTATAATCTAAACGGTTGATAATTTGACTTTTACAAAGGACGTATTTATTGAATATAGTGCCAAAGGGCAATCCAAAACGGCATGGCAAACAAACAAACAAGATAGCTAATAATCATGGCTGAAGCTACTTTTTGAGTTTGCCCTCCGTAGGTTCTTACCATCAATATGAGTCCGGTGGCCGGGGCGGCGGCAGATTGAATGACCAGAAAATCGGATAACAACGGCCGGGTTTGTCCGAGATTAAAATATCGGAGTAAGGCAATGGTAATCACGGGCAGCAGGACATACTTTACGAGAATAACCCGTAAGCAGTCAAACCATTTCGGAAAACGACTCCATGAAACGGCACCCAAAGTGGCACCCAAGACAAAGGTAGCCACCGGTATAGCCGCATCTCCCACGAGTTCTACCGGTTTAATCAATTCTTTCGGAATATAGGCCTGAATTCCGGCCAGCACAAGGAGCAACGCTAAAATATTGGCAACAGCCGGCGGTGTAATCAAGCTTTTGTATTCAATTTTTTGAGGTCTGTCTGAGGCCGTGATGTAGTATTTACCCAGTGTCCATAATAAGGGATTGTACCCCAGTATGAACAAAAAAGTAATGAGTGCAAATTCATTAAATTGCTCCGGATAGAGGATTTTGCCAATCGGAAACACCAAATAACCGGCATTTTGCATGGAAGCCACAGCAATTAGGTTTCGATGTTTTGAGTAATCAAATGCAAAAACTCCGGCGGCAAACAGTACCCCAATAAGGCTCATAAGCATACCCAAAAGGGGCAGCAACCACCATAGGGGTAGTTTGTCGGGGTTAAAGCTTTCAAGGGTATTGGCAAAAATAAAACTCGGTAAAAGAATGATTACCGTAATTTTTGAGAGCACACGAATGTCGTTTTGAGAAACTATTCGTCGTCTGACCAGTATGCCGGCTCCCAATATTACGATGAAAATCTGAGACAGAGCATTGAGCATACTTATGAAACTGTCTGTAAAAACTTCGGACATAATGTTTATACTTTTAGCCCCATTAAAAGTATGTCATCCAGTTGATTTTGAGAGCCTTTCCATTTTTTAAATGTCGCTTGAAACAACTGTTTTTGATTGGGCAGGGGTTTGCCGGTTATTTCGGACAGTAAGGCTTTTAGGCGCACTTTTTTGAACTTTTCAAGGTGTCTGCCGCCGAACTGATCGGTTACGCCGTCTGAATACATATACAGCACAGTACCTTTCTGTACTTGCAAATTGTAAGATTTAAAGGGCTTCTCTTTTCTGTGTTTTCCGATAGGCATTCTGTCCCCTTTAATCTCTTTGAGTGTCCCGGAATTTACAATAAACAGCGGGTTATGTGCTCCCGAAAATTGTAATTCTCCGGTTTCGGTATTTAATCGGCACAGGGAGATATCCAGTCCGTCTCTTCGCCCGGTAGAAGTACTTCTGTCAAATGATTCCTTGATCATTATGCGCAATTCGTTCAAAATGTCGTCGGTTTCGGTAATGCCGGATCGGGTTATCAATTCATTAAGAAATGAAATCCCCAGCATACTTACCATTGCTCCCGGTACGCCATGTCCGGTACAGTCAGCCGCAGCAAAATATACGGTTTTCCCGACAACTTTTGTCCAGTAAAAATCTCCGCTTACAATTTCTTTCGGATAATAAACAATAAAGTGTTCATCGAAAATTTTGTTGAATATATATTTTCCGGGCATCATGGCATCCTGTATGTATCCTGCATAGTTCAGGCTTGCGGTCATTTTTTCATTGGTTTCATTCAGCAGTTTGTTTTTTATCACGATTTCATTATTGGCTTTTTGCAAGTTATCCGACTGAGACAATATTTCTTCTTTGTGCTGATTTATTTGCTCATTTTTTAACGAGAGTTCTTGATTTGCTTTTTTTCGTTGCAAGCTTGTTCTGTATAGAAGTATAGCCGAGATGCCAACAAGTACCAAAACAGAAATGATAAACCAAGTGAGATAGTTTTTTCGTTTGATTACTGCGGTTTGTTTCTCTTCTTTCGCCTTTAATAATTGGTTTTCTTTTTCTTTGGCTTTAGTGTCAAAACGTGTTTGCATTTCTGCAATTTGTTCCGATTTTTCTTTCTTAAACAGAGTATCTCTCATGGTATTGTATTTCAAAACAGTGGAATACGCCGATTTAAAATCGTTACGAGCAGAATCAATTTTGGCAGAAATCAGATAGCCCTTCATGAGGTTAGATTTAGCATTAATTTCTTCACTCAATTTCAATGCTTGCTCTACATAATTCTTTGCTCTGATATGATTATTCAACAGGAGAAAGTGTTCTGACAGAGATAAGTAGGCAATTGATAAGCCGTTTTTATCTTCCAGTTTTTTGAGTATTTCAATACTTTTTTTGTAGTAGAAAATTGATTTTTCATAGTTATTTTTTCGAGAATAGCTACTGGCCAAATTGGAGTAGTTGCCTGCCAATTGTGCCGGATCATTGGATCCTTTACCATACTCAATGGCTTCAAGAAAATGGATGATGGCCTGGTCTGTTTCCCCGTTGTCGTTGTAAATTATTCCTACATTTCCCAATGCCAGTGCCATTCCTTGTTTGCTGTCAATTTCACGGTAAACGGCCAATGCATTTTGATAGTATTTCATGGCATTGTCTCGCTCTTCCAAAAAATAATAAATATTTCCTATATTATTGTTGGCGGTAGCTATCCAGTCTTTTTTACCAAGCTCCTTCATAACTTCCAGGGCTTCAAGATAATTGGATAGAGCCCTGTTGTATTGACCGGTATAGGCAAAAATATTTCCAATATTACCGAGAGCCGAAACTTCTGCTGCTTTATTTTCAGCAGCTCGGTAAATCATAATAGCGGAGTCGAACAGTGCTACCGCTTTCGGGTAATTGCTTCGATAGGTATAGTATAGCCCTAATGAAGAGTAGGCATCGCCTTCTCCTTTCTTAAATTTTGCTTTTTGTGCTAATTTGAGTGCTTTATGAGCCCATTCAATATGCTTTTCAGGTTGCGAAACATAAAAATCGCAAATTTGAATTATCTCTTTTACTTTTGTGCTGTCTGTTTTGGCTGTTTTTATGAGGTTCAGCAAGCTGTCTTCTGTGTTTGCCGATTGTGCCCTCACGTTTGTATGGGAAAATAAAATGAATGCTGTGAAAATAAAACTCAGGGGTAAAAATTTCATTTTTCAACTTTAATATTGGGTTGCATATTTGCAGACTTTAACATTACTGTATCCGGTCGGATGTAATATAATCATTATTCATTGAACTTTCGATTGATTAGAACCGTAAGTTTGCCGGCAAGCAAAGTTACAAAACTATCTTGTATAAACATTAAAAAAGATACAGGAGATTAATAAATAGGGTTTTATTGCTTGATTAATATAAAAGGAGTCCAAAATAACGGGTGGGTGTATTTTAAAACCGCTTTATACCGGATGGTTACTGGGCATTAGTCGAAGTACGGTACATTATTACGAGAGCAATACAGGAGTGAGAGCCTTACCCTGCTCAAATTGGGCAGGGCCGGCTACTCGATTAAAAACATTTTTATTTTTTAATTATTTTCGTTGTAAATGATTCTTTATCTGTTTGTAATTTAATTAAATAAAGTCCATTTGCATAGTTTGAAAAATTAATGTTATCTGTTTGACTATTTACCGATTTTTCAATTATTACTTTTCCTGTAATATCTAAAATTGATATTTTTTTAATTTCTGAGTTTAAAAAATCAAAATAAATAATTCCGGTTGTCGGATTGGGATAAATATTGATATTTTCAGATACTTTATGTTCATCTATATTTACGGTTTGAGCAATGTTAATATCATCAACGAACAAATCACTAAATTCATTGGAATAATTTATTGTGCTTTCGCCATAAAAAGCTAACATTATTGTTCCGCTGTAAGATGATAAATCCAATGAAATTGTTTCTCCTGTGTTAGGAATATCGTAAAATGAAGGAGTTGTAGTATTGTCCCACATTTGTAATGTATTTAGTGAAGACCAAGTTTCTCCTCCGTCAGGTGAAATTATAACTGCAAACTTATTGTCTTCTCCTTGTGCTTCGGGCGGATTTGAATTGCCAATGTCTGTCAATCCCAAATTAAATTGAAGTTCACAATCTTCTGTCCCTAAATCAATAAGCGGAGTAATTAACCAATCTTGTCTGTATGTTCCCCAAATATCAAGTACTGCAGATTGATTACCGGAAGGATTATTTAGATAATCTTCTTGTTCCCACATACTTTCCATAATGTTAACATCGGTATCATCTGTTAAAATAGCTTTTCCTTCTCTCCAATTTAGTGGCAAATAGCTGTCAAAATTTTCAGTAAAAGGAATACCATAAGCTGTTGTAAATTGGTAAGGTCCTGCCCAATCACTAACATCTGTGTTATTTGCTCCGCAATCGGCTCTAACATAAAAGTCATACGAGGTATTTGCAGATAAATCGCTTATTGTGAATGGATTAG
>JAYEIA010000169.1:0-9612 GCA_034659855.1 Bacteroidota bacterium | reverse complement strand
TTTAATTCCGGCAATGAGACCATCTATGCTTCTGAGGATTGGAATATTATTTATATCTATTACAATGCTTATGATGCCAATGATTACGGTATTTTATTGTATGACTACTATAGCAACGACTACGGTAGTTTGGGCGAAGACGGAGAATTAACCGATGGCGGAGACGGCTTGCAAAATTGGTGGAATCATATCAATGTCCCTGCCGGACAGAGTGTAGCACAAACACTTTACGGAGGAACTGATGCACGTTTTAGTTGGCCATATACCATGCCGTCAAATGTTACCGGTGAATATTATCTTGTCATCATTGCAGACGGCTATGATGTGCTTGATGAAGTGGATGAAGAAAATAACTACTTTTATCTGACTGACATTAACGGAGAGCCCATCCAAATTACAAACGGAGTTATTCAGGATGAACTGGCCAATAATTCAAAAAAAGCAACAAAGCCAGAGCAAAGGTATGCCCCATCGGATTCTCCGACCATGCGCACAAAGAAAAACCGAAATGCATATACACCGCATGAAATTATGGGACTTATAGCTGACAGAAAAGCATCCGGCGAACTTAGACGTAAAGCTGAGGAATTTAAAGGGTCGCAAACATTCTCAAAAAGGAAAGCTAAATAATTGATTTCGTCGGAACTAATAGTTCTCAAACTGCCGAGCATCATTTGTTCGGCAGTTTTTTGCCGATCATTCCATAAGAAAAACCACAAACAGAGAAGTGTGCATTAGTCCCGAAAAAATAATTATTCAGGATATTCATCAAAAAATTATACATTTGCTTTAGAGAAAACTCACAAAATTGAGTATTTGAAAAAATTAAACAGATATTTATGAAATTATTGGAAGGAAAAACTGCTCTGATTACCGGCGCTGCGAGAGGAATCGGAAAATCTATAGCAGAGAAATTTGCCGAGGAAGGTGCCAACATAGCTATTACAGATCTTAAAACCGACGAAGCGACGGATGCCTTAGTAAAGGAGCTTGAATCAAAAGGAATAAAAGCGAAAGCTTATGCTTCGGACGCTTCAAACTTTGAATCGGCCGATAAAGTAGTGAAAGAAGTTCAAAAAGAATTCGGCAGTATAGATGTATTAGTAAATAATGCCGGAATTACAAGAGATACCCTACTGATGCGAATGTCTGAGGAACAATGGGATATGGTTTTGAAAGTAAACCTGAAGTCAGTTTTTAATATGACTAAAGCTGTACAGCGATTTATGTTGAAGCAACGCTCGGGGTCAATAATAAATATGAGTTCGGTTGTGGGAGTGAGCGGCAACGCCGGACAATCCAACTACTCTGCTTCAAAAGCAGGAATAATCGGATTTACAAAATCGGTAGCCAAAGAGTTGGGTGCAAGAAATATTCGCTCAAATGCTGTAGCCCCGGGATTTATTGTTACCGAAATGACCGGACAACTTCCTGAAGACGTAAAAAAAGAATGGATAAAAACCATACCACTCAGAAGAGGCGGAACACCGGAAGATGTGGCTGATGTCTGTACTTTCTTGGGCTCCGATATGTCGTCCTATGTCAGCGGACAAGTCATTAATGTTTGCGGAGGCATGAATACTTAATTCTCGACTCAGTAATGATACAATTATTTAATGATATAATGGTGCAATAATTCAACTGATTATCAGTAATATAACAATATTAAAATACGGAAGAATTTATGTGTTACTACTTATTATACTTTAAACGGTTAATAATTTGATTTTTACAAAGAGTATATTTGTTGAATAGCAAGGTATTGTATCATTAAATAATTAAACCATTTAAAGTATATGTGAGTTCAGTTTAAAAAGTTATAAAGTTAAAGTGCTAAAAATAAGAGTTTTAAGTTAATTGTGAAATAATTTATAAAACTCTGAGAATTAAGCATATAATTTGTTTTGCAAAAATAAAACATACTTTTTAGCCGGACACATACAATTATTTAATGGTATAATGGTGCAATAATTCAACTGATTATCAGTAATATAACAATATTAAAATACGGAAGAATTTATGTGTTACTACTTATTATACTTTAAACGGTTAATAATTTGATTTTTACAAAGAGTATATTTGTTGAATAGCAAGGTATTGTATCATTATATCATTAAATAATTAAACCATTTAAAGTATATGTATTCATTATACAAATTTTAAAATACAGAGCTATGTCGTTTTGGGGATTTAATAAACTTAAGAAAATCGGGTTATCCATGGGAGTATCCTCCTTGAAAAATGTGACCGGAACAAGTAAAGGGTCAGCCCTTAATGTTATTTTGCAGGGAAAAATCACTGCTAATGTTTTAAATATCAGATCAGCCCCGTCATTAAAGGGGGAGAAACTCGGGAAGTTTACCAAGGGAGATATTTTTAGTGTTTTGGAAGAAACCGACAATAATTGGTTTCGTTTCAAATATGATGACAAAGACGCCTACGTCTTTGGGAAATATGTAAGTACACTGCACGGAACTATCACCGCCAATGTTCTGAATATTCGCCGAGGACCGGGGCTGGATGAAGATGTGGTCGGAAAACTCAAGAAAGGCGATGATGTAGTAATAGCACAAATTACAGATAACTGGATTAAAATTAAACTTGAAAATAATTTTGGCTATGTTTATGCCAAATATGTTAGTTTGGCAAAAGACAGTAATGACTCAGAAAAGACCGGAGCGTTTGGCCTTAAAGATGATCAAAGTTTGTTGAGAGGGCCTGTTGAAGCCTCTAAAAAAATCTCAGTGCCGACAAGCCCCAGAGCTCACAGAGCAACTGCCGAAACATATAATAATTTCGGAACGTTGCTCAGCAAAATCAGTCACAAGTTAGGACTTGACCCGGCGGCGGCAATCGCTGTACTTGCAGTAGAAAGCGGCGGGAAAGCCTATGGTTCTGAAGGAAAAGTAATTATCCGATTTGAGAATCATTTATTTCATCGTTTCTGGGGAAAAAATCACAGCAAAATATATAACTCACATTTCAAATATAGCTCCGGCCAATCTTGGAAGGGGCATTATTTCAGAAAAAGCAAAAAGGACAACTGGGAAAGTTTTCACGGAAATCAAAAAAAGGAATGGGAAGTATTTGAATTTGCTCAGTCTCTTAATTCATCGGCTGCGCACTTATCAACAAGTTACGGTGCACCTCAAATTTTAGGAACCAACTACAAAACGGTAGGTTATAACAGCCCCGAAGAACTTCTTGAATATTTTTCAAAAGATGTCAGGTTTCATGTCTTAGCCTTATTTGACTTTTTTAACCCACAAATGGTTTCTCATATAAAGCAAAAAGATTTTACTGCTTTTGCACGCTATTATAACGGAAGAGGGCAAGCTGCCACCTATGGAAAATATATTAAAGACTACTACAATGCCTTCAAAAGTATGATGTAATGCAATCTTTTCAACTCTTATCATTGGAGTATTCTCTTTGGTTTGTTCCTTTGTGTATAATTTTAGGTCTGTTATACGCTTTTGTACTCTACCGGAAAGACTCCCAACTTAGCCAAATAAAACCGAAAATAAAATGGTTGCTGTTTGGTTTGCGAACGATTTCTGTGAGTATTATTGCTTTTTTACTCTTAGGTCCGTTCATCAATTCTAACGGAAACTTTATTGAAGAGCCGATTATTATTTTTGCACAAGATAATTCAGAGTCTGTTTTGGAAGTAGAGGATACTTCCATTCTTAGCTCAAAAATAAATGAGACTGTAAATAAATTATCTGAAAATTTTAAAGTTGTCTCCTATACATACGGGGAATCTGTAAAACACGGATTGAACATGAACTTTTCAGATAAACAAACAAACATCGCTGAATTGACAGAGTATATCCGTTCCAAGTATTATAACCAAAATGTAGGTGCTCTGGTTCTATCCGGAGACGGAATATATAATGCCGGCAATAACCCCTTATACGTTGCCGAATCATTAAATTTTCCGGTTTATACATTGGCTTTGGGAGATACTCTGGAAAAAACAGACCAAGGTATCAACAGAGTTGAATACAATAAGATTGTTTTTTTGAATGATATTTACCCTATTCGTGTTGCAATTTTTGCAAAAAAATTGAAAGGAAAAATAAGTCAACTCAAAATATATGATAACGATAAGCTCATTGTTCAAAAAAACATTAAAATAAACAGCAATGATTTTTATAAAACAATAGAAGCCGAAACCACTGCAGATAAGGCCGGCATACATAGGCTTAAAGTTCAGCTGAGGTCGCTCGAAAACGAATTTAGTTATACCAATAATACAAAAGATATATTATTTGAAGTTATTGACAGCAAACAAAATATACTTATTCTGGCTGATTCTCCGCATCCGGATATCTCGGCGATAAAAAGCAGTTTATCAAAAAATAAGAATTTCAATATTGATTATGCCGGTGTCGGGGAAAATAAAAAACCGATGTCTGCCTACAATCTAATTATATTGCACCAATTACCATCAAATGAACATCCTGTTAATAAGGAACTTCGTCAAATTAGACACAACAATACTCCTACCCTCACCATACTCGGAACAAAATCTGCCATAGAGCAATACAATTCAAAAGGAAAGGTTTTAAAGATTCAGAAAAAGGCCAAAAATTTTGACCCGGCGAGAGGGCGATTAAATAAGGATTTTTCTCTTTTTGAACTAAATAATGACCTCAGTATCTTTCTGGAACAGTCACCTCCTTTGCAAACTCCTTTCGGGAATTATCAAAACTACACGGTTAAAAACGTGCTGTTATTCAAAACGGTCAAAGGAACCAAAACCAAGCAGCCATTATTTGTGTTTTCAAGTGATATGCAAGGCGGAGCAAAACATGCTGTTATTGCAGGTGAAGGAATTTGGCGGTGGAAATTATACGACTATAAACTCAATCAAAGTCATGTTCTGTTTGACGAATTAATTCAAAAATCCTGTCAATTTCTAAGTTTGAAGATTACAAAAGATCGTTTCAGAGTGATGACAGAAAATATAATATCCGAGAATGTAAATGTACAGTTTCAGGCTGAACGGTATAATAAAAGTTATGAATTGGTAAATGAAGAACCGGTAAGTATACGAATAACAGACTCTGCCGAGAATACCACTGAGTTTCGGTTCGCAAAAACCGGGAAAGCCTATGAATTTAATGCCGGGAAACTATTAGCCGGGACATACAAATGGCATGCTGAAACAAAAATTGACGGAAAATCGGTTAGTAAAAAAGGGCAAATCAGGATTGAACAATTAAATATTGAAGCGGACAGAACTCAAGCCAATCATTCGCTTCTGAATTCAATCTCAGAAACCACCGGAGGAGAAATGCTTAAAATATCGGACATTGAATTTCTACCTGAGAAACTGTTGAATAATCAAAACATAAAGCCGGTTATTCATACAGAAAAGAAATCGGTAAAGCTCTTCAATTATAAAGTCCTCTTTTTTATTTTGCTGGGTTTTATGAGCCTGGAATGGTTTATTCGAAAATATTCAGGATTGTATTAAGGGATTGTGAATCAAAAATTCAAAAGTTATGTGCCGCTGAGTGAAAAACTTCATTCCTTAAATATTCAGCACAGAAGCAATATACGACTCTAAATTTCCGGTAAAACGTCAGAATATAATATTATGTCAATATCGAATTCAGGTAAATAAGCTTTCGCATTTTTTGAATTTAGCCGGGCGATTGAAACTTTATGTTACAGATTATGCTGTGGCAGAAGTCTACAGATTACCATTGTTTTTTTTATATAAATAAATAAATAAATTTGCATTCTAAAATTTAAACCATGGATATAATAATAGCAGGAGCAGGAGATGCCGGCACATACTTGGCCGAACTTCTGTATAATAATAACGATAATATTACAATCATTGATATTGAGCCTTCTCGTTTGAGCTATATTGATGAGCATAATGACTATCTTTCCGTAAAGGGGTCGGCAAACTCAATTTTATGTTTGAAAGAAGCCGGAGCTGAAAAGTGTGATTTGTTTATAGCTATGACAAATACGGAAGAAAGCAACATTTTGTCTGCTGTTTTAGCAAAAAAACTTGGTGCAAAAAAAGTAATTGCCCGAGTATCTAATAAGGAGTATACTGAAGATTCAAGTGTGGAATTTTTCAATGGATTAGGTATAGATTCTTTAGTTTATCCTGAAATTTTAGCCAGCGAAGAAATTGTTGAGAGCTTAAACCAAGCCGGGGCAAGCCGAAGTGTTGAATTTGCCGAAGGAAGGCTATTATTAGTTGCTCTCAAACTTGAACCCGGGGCTCCGGTTATAGGTCAAAACCTTGAGGAAACAACAAAAAACTTTACAGATTTTAATTTTAGAGCTGTAGCCATCGGAAAAATGAATAAAACGGTTATACCCAGAGGCTCTTATAGGTTTGAAGAAGAGGATCTTGTTCATGTTGTATGCAAGAAGGAAGCCCTTCCTCAATTGATGAAAATTTCAGGCATTGAGGATTATGATATTAAAGATGTAATAATCATGGGGGGCAGCAGAATAGGCTATAAAACTGCTTTAGCCTTAGAAAAAACTCACAATGTAAAAATTTTCGAAAGAGATGCTGCAAAATGTGAGGAACTCACCAATATTTTGGAACACACCTTAATAATAAACGGAGACGGAAGAGATACGGCATTATTAACTGAAGAAGGGATTGATAAAGTAGATGCATTTATTGCGGTTACCGGTCATTCGGAGACCAATTTATTGGCTTGCCTGCATGCCAAAAAGTTTGGTGTAAAAAAGACAATTGCAGAAATTGAGAACATGGCCGACTTGCCGCTTGTCCAGAAAATGGGTATTAACTCAATAATTAATAAAAAACTCATTGCTGCGAGTCATATATACGCCCATGTACTATCCAAGAATTTATCCTCGGTACATTGCCTGTCATCCTCTGATGCTGAAGTTCTCGAATATGTTGTTACTGAAAATGCCAAAATTACCAATTCAAAGTTGAGCAAGATAAAATTCCCTGAGGGAGCAATAATTGGAGGAGTCATTAGAGGAGATGATGTATTTATTGCTCAAGGCAATACAAAAATAGAGGTCGATGATCATGTTATTCTTTTTTCATTGCCGAACAAAATACAAAAAGTATCAAAACTTTTCAAATAGATAAATCGCCGACAAAATGCAATTTAAATATTATTCCTTATGAAATTATCTATCAATTTCAGTATTATAGTCCGCATTCTCGGGCTCTTATTACTCATTGAGTCTGCGTTTATTTTATTATCCGGCGGAATATCATTAATATACGGGGAAGAAGCATACAAGACTTTCGGTCTTACTGCACTAATAGCAATAGTATTGGGTGCAACCGCCCTTCTTATAACAAAAAATAAAAGTACAAATATAAAAAAACGAGAAGGTTTTATTATTGTAAGTGCTGTTTGGGTAGTATTTTCATTTGTGGGGGCCTTGCCTTTTATTTTCTCGGGCAGCATCCCGAATTTTACCAATGCATTTTTTGAAACTATATCCGGTTTTACGACAACCGGTTCGTCTGTTTTGAATAATATTGAGGCACTACCGCATGGGGTCTTGTTTTGGAGAAGTATTATACAGTGGATGGGCGGCATGGGAATAATTGTCTTATCTTTGGCAATACTGCCTATCTTGGGGATTGGCGGTATGCAGCTTTTTACGGCGGAAGTTCCGGGACCCACTCCCGATAAATTTCACCCCAGAGTAAAACAAACCGCTAAAACACTTTGGTTGATATATGTCGGCTTTACAATTGCAGAAACTATTTTGCTGATGATTGGAGGAATGGGCTGGTTTGATGCCGTAAATCATGCCTTTACAACCATGGCTACCGGTGGTTATTCCACTAAACAAGCCAGCGTGGCTCACTTCCAAAACCCATTTATTCATTATGTGATTACAGCGTTTATGTTTCTTGCCGGAACAAATTTTGCTTTAGCATATTACGGTGTTAAACTCAATTTTAAAAAAATATATAAAAACGAAGAGTTCCGATATTATTTTTTTTTTGTGGCATCTTTTACACTGATTACAACCGCAGTATTATTCCTCAATTCTAAGCTTGATTTGGAGCAATCATTCAGAGATTCTTCTTTTCAAGTAGTATCTTTGATGACAACTACCGGCTATGCTACAACGGATTATTTGGAATGGATACCCTTTTTGTGGTTGCTGATGTTTATTGTTATGTTCTTTGGCGGTTCGGCAGGCTCAACCGGAGGGGGTATAAAAATAATGCGAATTGCTTTGTTGCTTAAAAGAACAGGCGTAGAATTCAAACGCCTGATTCATCCCAATGCTGTCATTCCGGTGAGGTTTAATCATGAAGTTGTTAGTCCGTATATTATATCAAATATTCTGTCCTTTGTTGTTTTGTATATAAGTATTTTTGTTATTTCGACAGTAATAATGTCCGCCATGGGGCTTGATTTTGAAACAGCAATGGGAACAGTTATTGCCACATTGGGGAATATTGGCCCCGGAATCGGAGATGTGGGCCCTTCAGAAAATTTTAGTCAAATTCCCGACCTCGGAAAATGGTTTCTTTCATTCCTTATGCTTGTAGGGCGATTGGAATTGTTTACTGTTTTATTGCTTTTCTCACCGGCTTTTTGGAAATAGTATCAACATACCGGCAATATAATTCACGCATTAACAGACTTGACAAAACCTCCAAGAACCATTAAAAAAGGCTGATGAAAAAGTTAATATTTGAATTACGGACATTTCTCAAAGAAGACTATCATCCGTTTACTTACATTTTTACCATACTTTTTTTGGCCGTCAGTTTGAGCATTAATTACTACTATCAATTTGAAGATACGGTAATTGACTCCTACTATGGCAAACCAAGCGGCTTTGTGATATATTTTTTATTTTATGCCTTTCCGTATTATACAATTACTGTAGTCTCGTTGATTTCAAAAAAACAACAGTATAAACTTAAAAACCCCGAGTTTTGGGTAAAAAGTTTTGTTTTTATTGGCTTGTTCTCTTATATCACGGCTTTTAGCCAATATCGACCTTTTGTCAAATCCTTTTCGGAAAATAATCAAGAGTATTTCTTTTTACTCAAGGCTTTTGGAAACCTTAAACGTATTATTCCGTTTATTCTCGTATTCTATATCCTAAAACGAATTTACGACAGCAATGACAGCCACATCTACGGCTTAAGGTTCAAGGGGCTGAATTATCGCCCGTTTTTTATTATGCTTTTAATGATGGTACCTGTAATTGCTGCCGTCTCATTCCAAGAGAGCTTTCAGCACGCCTATCCGCGATTTAAACATTGGTATTTTCCGGAAGTCTTTAATTTTTCTGAGCCCGAGAAAATATTTTGGTTCGAACTGGCCTATGGATTGGACTTTATAAGTATTGAATTTCTGTTTCGCGGAGCCTTAATAGTAGGCATGGCCAAAGTTCTCAAAAAAGAAGCCGTTTTACCCATGGTAGCCTTCTATGTTTTTATTCATTTCGGGAAGCCGGCACTTGAAGCTATCAGCACAATGGTGCTATTAAGGCATCGGACTCTTTTTTTTGAAGTCTCATCAGCGTCTCATATTTTAAAATTTTACCCTCTTGATTCACAATGGGTTGATAGACTGCTTTGACTCTCTGTTCATCTATTGC
>JAYEIA010000168.1:0-1901 GCA_034659855.1 Bacteroidota bacterium | reverse complement strand
GTAGCTGTAACCCTTGGTCCTGCTTCAGCAAACTGGCTGAGTACAAGTTGGGTAAATGTAATTTTCTTTTTAATATTTCTTTTCTTTGCTGCTTCGTTTTTTGGCATGTTCGAAATAATATTACCAAACTGGATGGTAGCAAGCTCAGAGAAACAAGTCGATAAAGGCGGATTTTTAGCACCGTTTTTTATGGCTCTGTCCTTGGTTATTGTATCATTTTCGTGTACCGGCCCGCTGATAGGAACCGTTATTGTTCAAACTGCCGGGGGCGACTATTTGCGACCGATAATAGGAATGCTCGGATTTTCCATAGCTTTTGCTTTACCGTTTATGGTCTTTGCATTTTTTCCGCAACTCATGCAGAATATGCCAAAATCAGGCGGTTGGTTAAATACCGTTAAAGTAGTATTGGGTTTTCTTGAGTTGGCCTTAGGATTAAAATTCCTAAGTATTGCAGACCTGACTTATCACTGGGGCTTGCTTGACCGAGAAGTTTATCTTGCTCTGTGGATAATCATATTTACACTGATGGGCTTTTATCTTTTGGGGAAAATCAAATTTTCCAACGATTCGGACACAAAATATGTAACTGTCCCTAAATTGATGATGGCAATTATGACTTTCGGATTTGTAATTTACATGATTCCGGGAATGTTCGGTGCACCATTAAATATTATGTCGGGCTATTTACCCCCAATGACTACCCATAATTTTGATTTGGCAAAAATTATTCGTACCAACACCGGTAATGTAACCTATGAAGGCTGCGACAAACCAAAATATTCGGAGTTTCACGAATTGCCCCACGGCCTCAGCGGATATTTTGATTATGAGCAAGCCCTTGAATGTGCAAAAACTCAGAAAAAACCGGTATTAATTGACTTTACGGGCTATGCCTGTGTCAATTGCCGAAAAATGGAAGATAACGTTTGGAGCGACAAAAGAATATTGCCGCTTATGCACGACAAGTTTGTGATAGCTTCATTGTATGTTGATGATAAAACAAAGCTTCCTGAGGAAGACCAAGTAGTTTCAGAATATGACGGCAAGCTCAAGAAAACTTTGGGAGCAAAATATGCCGATTTTCAAATTTCTCGTTTTAAAATGAATGCCCAACCGGCATATATCGTCGTAGATTACAACGGTGATGTTCTTACAAAAACTCCTTTTTTCTACGACCCCAATGTAGGACGTTTTGAAGCTTTCTTAAAAATGGGGCTGAAAAAATTTAATGATCGACACAAAAATGATTAATACCAAATTAACTAAAAAAGAAAGCACGACTTTAATATCTGATATTGATTAAATTAGAAATTAGAAATGAGGAATTAGAAATGGGATGTTACAACTTAGGGAAGCATTCCTCATTTCTCATTCCTAATTCCACATTAAAAAGAATAACTTTTATTAGCAACAAGCAACTTATACCAAATCAACATCAAAACACCCGATATAAATCATTTATATTTCTCGGACGTTTTGACATTAATTTGATATAACACATAAAACAAGTACTAAAAGAGGGAACTGACAACGGTCTTTTCCCTCTTTTTTATTCCGTCAAATCTAAATTTGAATACACATTATGTGCCGTAATTGTAATTTAAAACCTCCAAAAGTTTTATAATGAGTGTACTCCGAAAAGTCTTTTTTGACAGGATTGACAAGATTTACATGTTTTTGTTAAATCATAAAGTCCTTATTATTAATACAATACTATTTTTGTATTTACAAGATTTTCCAAAAATGGTATTTTAGGAGCGGACTCAATAATATATCTTTCATTATTAAATTGCAACGATACTACTCTTCATCTTCAACCTCCTCTTGAAGATGTGAATCAAATGTTTTCCCGCTGAATAATAGCATTGTTTCTGAATCATTCAAGCTTTCATCTCTAT
>JAYEIA010000167.1:0-9652 GCA_034659855.1 Bacteroidota bacterium | reverse complement strand
AGTTGCTCATTTTTACAGCCGGTTTTTTTGCCTTTTTCGAAATATTTTCAAATGCATCCTTCGTTACCTAATTCAAAAGCCGGCTCTGTTTGGCAAATAATCTCTATTAATGAGCTATACGATATATTAATAAAGTGTATTTGTTGAATATACTTCGACAAGGCATAAAGTGCGTTTTTGCATCTGTCCAACACCTTTATATTTAGCATATTATGTCTTTATGAGAACTTAGTTTATACCCGCTCAGCATAAAGCAAGGTATTGTATCATTATATCATTAAATAATTAAACCATTTAAAGTATAAACTACGTTAAACTACATTTCAACTACATATAAACAAATTGCAAGTTATCATTAAATTCGTGGAAGAACCTAAATTATGATAGCGTAGGCGAAGTTATTTTTGTTTCCGTTCCTTAATTATTTCAAGCTTTACGGGAACGACACCGGCATCAATCATATCAATTTTTTTTGCTGCTTTTTGCGATAAGTCTATGATAAATCGTCCCGATACAGGTCCTCTGTCGTTTACTCTAACAATGACTTGCTTCTTGTTTCTTAAATTTGTAACTCTCAACTTGGTGCCGAATTTTAGTGTTCGGTGGGCAGCGGTTAAATCTCTTTTATTAAATTTTTCGCCGCTGGCGGTTGGCTTCCCCTGAAATCCCGGGCCGTACCATGTGGCTTTCCCCGTGGCATAAGGCGTATAAACCGTTTCAGTATTATTGCAAGCATTAAACAAGAGCAAGGCGAATACAATGTAAACCGATATTTTTTTCATAAGCTTTAAAATTTTCAAATTATAAAATGAATTCTATTACAGTATTGAGCCCGGTCTAAAAAGTATGTTTCATTTTAGTAAAACAAGCTATATGCTTAATTATCAGGACTTTATAGATTACTTTGCGATTAACTTAAAACTCTTATTTTTAGTACTTTAACTTTATATAACAAACGTCATATTAAATTGCGTTTTGTCAATAAGTGTTTAAAAATTAATATTCTGCACCCGTCAGGTGTTTTCACCATAGCCGTAGCTAAAACGTTAATTAGTTGAATTACAGTCTGTATTAAGTTGTCATTTTGATTATTTTCCGGAGGTTGAGCATGTTGTTTGCAAAACAAACCCCGAAACCGGTTTTTGCTATTTTATGAGATCGGTTTCGACTTCGCTCAACCTCCGAAAGTAAAAAAATATTGCTCTAACAAACTGAATATATGTTGTTTATATTTTAACTTGACTGTTATGGTGTTTTCACCTGACAGGAATTTGTATTCGGCTAAATCCTGCGTGGTGAAAACACCACACAGGGGCAGATATGAAATGTAATGCGACAGGGTAAATTGTCTGTAACCGCATTTATATAAGTCCTTTATTATAAACTTTCAACCTTATAACTTTTTAAACTGAACTCAGTTTTATAATGCATTAGCCTACAAGATGACAGTTTTATTTTTCCTCAGATGAGGCGGTATCAACTAGAGACAAACCGGTTTCCCAGATTTTAACGGATTGCGTACTGCAACTAACGATAAAACGAGAACTTTTACTAAAAACAACATTTGAAACAGGGCCTGTATGGTCTTGATTTTGAATGAGAGGAGTCGCCGAATCTTTTTTCCAAAGTATAAATGTATTGTCCCAGTGGCTGCTCACAAAGTATTTATCATCAGAACTGAAAGCGACCGACAGTACATGCCAATGGTTGACTCTGTATGTTTTAAGGTTTGCACCGGTGGCAATATCCCAAAGTTTTATACTGTTATCTTTTGAGCCGGATAGGATGTATTTGCCGTCGTTTGATACATCCAGGGTTCTTACAATATGGGCGTGCCCTTTAAGTACTTTGATTTCCAGTTTTTTCTTGTAATCCCAGATTCTGATGCTGCGGTCTCTCGAGGCACTAACAACATATTTGCCGTCCGGTGTAACATCAATATCATAAATTCTGTCGGTATGCCCCCAGATGTGTCTGTATTGGTTTGTAGAAACAGACTCCCATACTTTTATGACATTATCGCCCCCGGCGGTTAGGATATAGTTCATATTTGGGCTAAAAACTCCTGTCCATACAGCCTCAGTGTGGCCGGAATAATTTTTTAGAATTTTTCCGTTTTCAGTTCTCCATAAAATTGCTAATTTGTCTTGAGATGTTGTCAAAAAATATTTTCCGTCAGGGCTGAATTCTATGGAGTGTATGTCTCCTTTATGTCTGTCCGATTTATATTTAAGTTCTCCCGAGTGGGTGTCGTAGGCTTTAATTGCGCCGCTTGCAAAACCGCAAATAATTAACTTTTCGTCGGGAGATATTGCAGAAACTTTAGCCTCATTGCCCGGATCAAACGATAAGTTTCGATATAAGGTTAATTTTTGAGAAAAGCCCGTTTGCACGGTTAACACCAGAGCAAGAACGACGATTAATGTCAAATTGAACTTGGTTTTCATAATTTCTGTTTTTACAATTTGTACTTTTGTTTTGATTTAAAAGACAACGACCGAGGGCTAAAAGTTGCATTATTTATTACGGGGCTAATTTTCAAGTAACGGAAATTCAATAAAGAATTTTGTACCTTTGTTTTCTTCAGATTCAAACCATATTTCTCCTTGTGCATTATTTATAATGTTTTTAACGATGGCTAATCCCATACCCATACCTTTCGTTTTAGTGGTGAAACTCGGTATAAACAGTTTGTCTTTTTTGTTTTCCGGAATTCCGCTTCCGTTATCCTCAATAGTTATTTTGGCATTATTTCCGTAAACAGTCAACTCAACAAATATTTCGACAAGAATTCCTTCGGGAACAGATTGAATGCCGTTTTTGATAATATTAATAAATACTCTGGACAATTGTTCTTTGTCGGCCAATATTTTGACATTTTCCAAGTTATGAAATTCAGAATTTATTTTTATTTCTGATTGATTGTCAAATAGTTGAACAACAGTTCTTAACTTTGAAAGTAAATCGACTTCTTCGTTTTGAGCTTTCGGCATTTTTGCAAAAGCTGAAAATTCCGAAGCAATGGCCGATAGGGTATCTATTTGCTCTATAAGTGTACCGGATACTTTTTTGAGACGGTCACTAAAATCTTCATCTTTATTTTTCCAAGTCCGTTGAAGCAACTGAACGCTGAGCTTCATCGGAGTCAGCGGGTTTTTAATTTCATGTGCAATTTGCTTGGCCATTTCTCGCCATGCGCTTTCTCTTTCAGATTCGGCAAGTTTTCTGACACTTTCCTGCAATTCTTCCACCATTCGGTTGTATTCCTTTACCAAATCTCCAATTTCATCGTCTTTGGTATAAAGCACCTCCTGGTGTTCTTGCCCGAGTTGCACTTGCTTAAATTTACTTTGCAACATTCTCAAAGGGCGTGATATACTGTTGGAAATCAGAACAGCAACAAAAACTGAGATTAGAAAAAATATGATATAGATATTTACCGTAGAAATTAAAAGTGCCGATATATTGTTCTGTAAATTTATGTATTGAACAAAGAATGGTAAATTGAGGTAAGCGATTATCTTATTGTTTTTATTTTTAAACGGAACATAAATTGAAGCATATTCATAATCTCCGATGGTTTCATTTTGTATAAATTGATTTCTTTTCTCTCCGGCAAGTACCGCGAAGGCTTTAGAATCCATTTGTTTGGCTTGGAGTTTACGTTGGAAAACCTCCGAGCGAGAAGTGGCCAGCAAATAGCCTTTGGTATCATATAAGTTGATGTCGATGAAAAACACTTGCGAGAACTTTATGAGCAATTCATCAAGATGGTCGTATTTTTCGGAGTACCAATTGGGAGTAAGTTCCGTTTCATTTTCAAATTTATGTTCGAACTCAACCAGTACCGATTGAATTTTTTCGGCCATTACTTTTTGCTGTTGTTTTTTGTCTTGTTCGGTCGCATAATATACTGTACCCGCAGTAAATACAATAAAGGTTGCCGTTAAAAATAAAATTATTGTGAATTGGATTTTGTTTTTAAAGTCCGGATTTAGTTTTCTGAACAGAAATTTGTGGTTGACCAAAAGAACCGAAAGAATTATCAGCAATGAAAAGAATACAAATAAGTATGAGAAAGATATGACGTGGTCGAGTTTTTGAGGCAATTTTCGGCTTAGCACAATCATATTTGCTTTATTGAAAGTATAGAGATAGTGTAAATAGTTGTTTTGCCGAAAAAAATCTATGTTCTGTTCTGACTTTTGCCGATATAAATCTTCCGAAAAATTATAAGTAAAATCTCCGGAGCGTGCAGCCAGTGTTCCTTTATTGTATTTGGCATAAGAGTAATTGTCGAATACCGAGCCGATTTTTACTTCTTCGTCAATCAATAATTCCGGGTAACCTATTTTCTTGAGGTTTGGTTTTTCTTTGAGCTGTATGTACAAGCTCATACTTCGTTCGTCAAATTTCTCGGAAATCGTTATCGATGTAAAATAGGTAATTGTACCGTCAGAATTATTAATGTAATAGAATTTTGAGTTATTTAGTTTTTTGTCATAGGCCCGGAGCACTTCCGTGAAATAGTTATTACAATAATCGGCCTGATTAGCTTCCGGGTAGTTCGTTGTATTTCCGCACAGGGTAACAAACAATTTGTATTTGTCCCAATAGCCGTAGAAATATTTTCGAGTTAAATAATCATGAATATCCAACTTGTGTCCCGAATGTACATTCAGTATTTTTGATCTGAGCACCGTGTCGGCTTCCAGCCGATTGTCAATTTCTCGTATTAGTAATTCTGCCACGTCATCTCTTTCGTCATACAATTGAGTAACCAGCATTTTTTGTATCTGCTTGTTTTTAATTTCAGATTTATTGGCAATAAACCATACAGAATATATTGAACTCATTCCTATGAATACCATTAGTATATATATGCTGTATTCTTTTTTGAACGACCTCACGGCAAGTATAGTAATCATACTCACCAATAAAAATGCCGATGATATATAATCGGGCGGAAACAACAGCAATCCAATAGCTTCAGCAATAATCAGAGACAGTAAAACCGGCAGAATAAGTTTTTTGAAACTAAGGAAATAATTAGAGATTTTAAAAATTTTGTCGATAAAAACAAAGTAAGCGACCAGTAAAATACCGAATATGACATAAACTGAAATGGTGAATGCCGATATTTCTCTTATTCGGAATAAATCATATGAAATGGTGGAATTAAATATGAGGTTTTCATTGAGAATAACTAAAAATTTAAAAAATGCCGCCGACAGTATGACAAAAATAAATACGACCACATAAATCCACTTCGGATTATTTTTGACCAGGCTGTTTATAATATTTTCCGGATTAAATATTCTGAAAAAATTCTCAGCAAAGAATAATATCAGCATGGCATTGATGAAGAAGTCTCCCAACAGCGGAAAAATTGCTCCTCCGGCATAAACTCCGGGTTCAAAAAAACTGAGAGCATATATAAAAAACGGCGCTTTGTAACTAATCATAAGCCATCTGCCCCCAAGTATTGCAACCGAAAATAGGCTTAACCACAATACAAAATATTTTTTGTGAGAAATCAGCTGAAATAAATGGTTGAAGAACAACAGTAAAAAAGCGAACGATAAAAAATAGAGTAAACTGATTAGCCCTCGGAATTCCGAAATTGAATTTATGGTCTTTGAATAATTCAGCGAGAAAACAATATTTCCGTCTTTTCCGTTGATATTAACTGCTCCGCGTGCCGGTTTTGCCGAGATGTCCGTAGCCGCCGGAATGTCAAAGGCTTTATTGTATCCGTTTTTCAGATATTTATTTTTATAAGAGAAATCGTTTTTAATCTTTATCAGAGCAACAAATTTATATCCGATGTCTTGTTTGATGATTGGTTCGTACCAACCGTTCGCAATTTTTAAAATTTCCCCCGTCTTGTAATTATTTTTGTCATAACTGTGACTGGTTTGAACCGTATTTTTTGACCAGTATTTTAATGCATTGTTTTTGTAAATTAATAAAATATTACTAAAATCAGCGAAGACAGATTTGTCTTTCGGCAACATCATGGAGTCTGCCTCTAAAAAAGTAAAACGGTCTGTTTTGAGCAAAGCAACGGCGGTATCAATACTTGCTTCGGCCTCTTGTTCAAGTCTTACAAGTGTTTGTTCAATTTTTTCCGTATCAATTTGTGTCTCAGCCGGATTCAGTAATATGCGATGAGATTGAACAGCTCCGGAGAATATGATAACTGCTGCCAATAAAAATTTAATATCTTTAAATTTGATGTTCACTTGACCTTTTTTATTGGTTATGGTATGGCTCTTTATTAATAATGGTAAAAGCTCTGTATAATTGTTCGGCAAACAAAACACGTATAATTTGGTGCGAAAATGTCATTTCCGAAAGTGATAATTTTGAATGAGCTTGCTGTTTTACTTTTTCAGAAAACCCGTATGCCCCGCCAACGACAAATACTAATTTCTTTACTCCGGACAGCATTCGTTTCTGAATAAAGGATGCAAACTTAATCGAACTGTAGGACTTGCCTCTTTCATCCAACAATACTACGAATGAGTTTTTGAGGTCAATTTGTTTTAAAATTTCCTCTCCTTCTCGTTCTTTAATGTCCGCTATCGGCATTTTCTTGGAAAATTTTCCGGGCTTGATTAGTTTGACCTTGCACCCCGCATACCGTCTAATCCGCTTGATATACATATCCAGACCCGATTCCACAAAGCTTTGATTGGTTTTTCCTACTACAGCTAATTCAATAGTCACATTAATAGTCTTTTTTTATTTGCCCGAATTATTCGGGTGAATTCTGCTTTTGTTTTGCTTGGTGCTTGTTAAAAAATAACCTCGTATAAATTGTAAACTTTATTTCTTAACAAGCACTTTACTTTATATAAATCCCAATTATAACTTTACTTTTTGGAGTTTATAACTGATACCCCAACACATAAGTAAAAATACATAAATTTTTTCGTATTTTAATATTGTTATATTGCTGATAATCAGTTGAATTATTGCACCATTATATCATTAAATAATTGTATCATTACTCAGTGCTTGGGTTTGAAACTTAAATATTTAATCAATCAACCTAAACCCTGCAACTATTGTGCAAAACTATTTAACAGCCGAGTTTATCTACCAAAAGTAAAATATACTTTTAAATATTCCTAAAATATGAAAAAATATTAGTGAATGCGTGCATATTATATAATCCGGTTTAGTTTTTGCAACTATGGTTTTGTTATAAATAAGCAATGAAAAAAATTTTGAAAATATCAGTTATTGCATTTCTTGCATTTTTTTTGTCGGCATATACTGCCGACGAAATAACTCGTCAAATAGGAAATACAATAGAAAGTGGAGATGCTGCTCAATTGAGTGAGTATTTCAGCGATAATATTCGATTAAAAATTGATGAAAAAGATAATATATACAGCCGAAAGCAAGCCGAAGCAATTATCGGAGTTTTCTTTTCAGGCAACAGCCCAAAGTCCTATAAAATTACTTCGGAACGAAAAAGCGGCTACTCTCAAATTGTCATAGGTATAATGCATACCAATCAGAAAAAGTTTAGAGTCTATTACCAACTTGCCGGAGAAAAAGCTGCTCGCCGGATTAATTTTCTTGATATTCAGATGTTGGATTAGCCGGTATTATTAGATATGCTGTGGTGTAAGCACGTTCATGTATGTTCTTTTTAAAGGTACATTTATTAGGAAACTACCTCCTCAAAATCCATTTCCCGCTTTCGTGCACCTTATTGTTTAGAGTATATTCAAAAATATAGACGCCTTGGGGCAGGTTTTGGGTGTTGAGCTCTGTAAGCCTGTTGGTGATTTGCTGCTGCAGTACTTGTTTGCCGCTCATAGTGTACAAATTGAATATCCCGCCCAAGCTTTGCACGGCTGTTCTTACTTTTAATTGACTGCTGCCGGGGTTGGGGTAAACTATAGTTTCGTGTGCTGTGAAGTTTTGGCTTATATTAACAGAGCCGTCAGAGTCAACTTTTACGGCACGTATAGCCCATTTTGAATTTTTAATAGTTTCTGCAAGGAGCAAGCACCCGCCGTCTTCTGTTCCCAATATATTTGTAAAAAAAAACATATAATCTGTTTCATAATATTTTTCCCAGTAAACATCTAAATTAGAATTTATTTTTGATAATATAAAATCAGTGGGAGCATCGAAAATTAAATTAGCACCGATATATATATTAGTATTGTTCCGAAACTCCCAACTAAAGCCGGGTAAAAACTTATCTTTGTCCTCATTAAGACTTATTTGCTCAAGAATATTAAAAGAAGTATCTATAAGAGATGTTATGATGTTAGTTGAATTTGAATGACCGTTATAATATTTGGTGTACCATAGAAAGGTGGAATCTGATACAAATTCAAGAAAAGACCAGTTTTCGGGAAAATTATAAGGGTCATGAACTGTAAAAACTGTATCTATATTGAAATTACTATCTGTTTTTATTATTTCGGCATAACCAAAATAATAGAAAAAGCCTTTTCCTGTCAGTAAATATTCATCTGTATCATTTATTTCGTCGATATCAGATATATTGACCCCGCCGGTATATGTGCTGTAATTAATGCTGTCGCCTTTTAATGTGCATTTATATATGAATGCACCGTCTGTTTCGCCATATTTATAAGATCCGGCACAAACCAAATTATTATTTGAATTTTTTATAATATGTATTTTTTTAAAATATCCACCTTCAATTGGAAAAATAAATCTGTATTCTTCCAGTATTTCAAATTGATAATTATATTCAGTGAATAACATTACATTAGCATGACCTGAATCCGGTCTGATTAAGGAAATTGAAATAAAACTGTTTTCTAATTGAATATATTCTACCGGAAATATTATTGTGTCCTGAAGCCCCCATTCGTGAGTTAATAAAACTTCTCCTGAATTAGAAAGTTTTATCAGAATTCCGGTCCCTCGACTACCTTCTCTGGCTCCTATAATAAAGTCATTATCAGAATTTTGGAAAACAAATGAAGGATGTTCATTCTTGTCATCATCTCCAATAATTATATCGAAACGATTCTGAGATTTTGCCAATATCCCTAAAGTTATGAAAAAAAAAGATAGTATCAAATGTTTCATTTGGTTGTTTTTAGATACAATAGAGAAGCATATTTCTTGCTTCTCTATTAGGTGTTGGTGAAAAATTATTTTGTTTATTGTGCAGGAAGAACAACGTGCGGAATACCGAACCAAGTTCTTATAGGATGATATAAAATCACATTGCCATCTTCATCATCTTTAAAGTCATGTGAACAAAACCACTTTATAAGAGTTTTATCCGAATTGACAGCATACCAATCATTTATTATATAATTTAATACTTGTTCTGTTTCATATGTGTATGTATTCATATCATATGAATTAATACAGTAATACATGCTGGGATTGGGTTCGCCTGTTTCATACCAAAACATTAATTCAGGACCGTCATATCCCGGAAAGTCTTCTTCATCTCCTCTTGGTGCTCCACCGTAATAATTCACGTCTGTGTAATAGCCGTACAAATGCGAAACAGGACCGGGACCATTAACTTCTTCTGTAATTATATCTGAAGCATCTTTTCCTACACCAGTTCCGTCACATTTTCCTAAATCATATGCCCATATCCAGTCATCATCAATATATTTTAGTGTTTTTT
>JAYEIA010000166.1:0-9748 GCA_034659855.1 Bacteroidota bacterium | reverse complement strand
AAATATTGTTTCAAATTTATTGACCAATGCGTTGAAATTTTCTCCCCCTGAAGAGAAAGTATATGTTGGGTTGAGCATAGAAAAATCAGCAATAAAAGTAGTGGTCAAAGATAACGGAATAGGTATTCCTGAGAGTAATATCAGCCATATATTTTCACCATTTTACAGAGCAGATAATGCTGAAATGATTCAAGGAACCGGGTTAGGATTGCCGATAGTAAAAGAGTCGATAGAGAAACTCAACGGAAAAATAGAGATAGACAGTGCGTTAAATAAAGGAACTGAAATTTCTGTTATACTTCCGCAAAATTAATTTAAAATTCTGAACAGCATGTTCCTGTTGGGCTGTTGTGACAAAAATGAGAAGCGTTACATTTGATTTTTAAAAATAAGAATTATGAAAAAAAAGAAAATTTTAATCATAGATGATTTTGAACCTTTGCTGGATGAAATAGTAGAGTTTTTGGAATTTGAAGGTTTCCAAGTCTCCGCAGCTGTCAATGGCTCCGAGGGGGTGCAGAAAGCACTTGAGAATCCGCCCGATTTAGTTTTATGCGATATTGCCATGCCCAAAATGGATGGCTATGATGTGTTGGAGAGCTTTAATAAAATTCCTCATTTGGCAACTATTCCTTTTGTCTTTTTAACGGCCAAAGCTCAGGTTGAGGACTTCAAGAAAGGATTACAACTTGGTGTGGATGACTACATCACAAAGCCTGTTGAAATGGATAGGTTGATAATGACGATTCACCAACGATTGGAAAAAAATAAAAAAATTTCAGAAAAGAATAAGGAGCAATTTAATGCCATGATTAGCAATCCGCAAATTGGCGTGTTCGTCTTTTCAGGCACTAAATTTTTGATAGTAAATGAAAGGTTGCAGGAATTAACCGGTTACTCAAAATCAAACTTAAACGCTGTCGATTTTGCTGAAATTATAATTGGAGACAGTGAAAAAATCTTAGCAAAACTCAAAAACTGTCTAAACGGGATTTATGAACAATTTCAAACGAAATTTTCAGTTTTAGATTCAAATAAGAAATCACTTTTTTTAGAGCTTTTTGTAAGACACATCCTTATTGACGGTAATAAAGCTCTTATTGGGAGCATTGTTGAATATGACGTTTCAGCTTCCAAAAATACTTCGAGAAACGTGCACATTAAATCTGAAAATGAATTTAAAGAAATTACGGACTATTTAATTTCGCTCGGTAAAGACAATATTGTTTCCGAATTAAATAATGTGAGAGATCTTTTGGACTTTAAGAAAGAGCAGAAATTGAGTTCGGTCAGAAAAAAAGTAAAGCTCAGCAAGAGAGAAACCGAGGTGTTGGAACTTATTTGCAAAGGATTTACAAATGCAGAAATCGGAGAAAAATTATTTATCAGCAAACGTACAGTAGATAACCACAGAGCCCGGATTTTGAATAAAACAGAAGCCGGAAATACAGCCACTTTAGTAGCTTATGCCATCAAAAACAACTTGGTAAAATTGTAGTAGGTGTCGCCCTTTGAAAGGTCTGAAGAGCTTTTTTTAAATCAAACCCTTTGATGATTTTAAGTTTTGATTTGTCCATTTTCAAATTTGTAAATTTCAACCGCTGAAATTGTTCCGGCAATTACCGAAAATACGGCAATAAAGGCCGACAGAGCAATACCGCAATAAGGTATAAATAATGATACAGAAAAAATAGCTCCGTTGGTTATTGCGGTCCATTTATATTTGCGCATAAGCTTTACGCTGCCCTTTACATTAAGTTTATAGCGCTCCATGGTGTAGTCCATATAGGAAAATCCGAAAAAATACGCCGAAACAAAAAACATAAATACAGTGCCGAGCCAACCCACTACAGGAATTAATCCGATAATTAAGACCAAAACCGGAATACCTGTTTCGATACCCATATTTCGTATGGCAATTCTAATTCCTCGAACGATATCTTTGAGGAACTGTTTAAAATTGAACGGGTAATTCTCAACATCCGAATAGACTTTCTTTTCGGTTTTTTCAGATAAAACAGAGAACACCGGCGACAAAATAATAATAATCAAATAGCCCCCAATGTAGGAAAACAAAATAAAAAACAAGAGGTAGAGTAGGGTGTTCAGAACGCCTTTAAGTGCAGTCCCGAGATACTCTGCTCCCCAAAAAGCTCCTTCTTTGAGGTTCATCCATTGGATTAAATATTCACGAGCAAATTCGGAAAAGTCTGCTATAAAACCAAGTCCCACCCAAAACAGAATAATATTAATGATGAGCGGAAAAATAAAATATTTGGCATAGCCTCGTGTAAATATCAGCTGTGTTGCTTTGGTATAACCTTTTAATCCGATTTTTATTTGTTTTGCGATATTCATTTTGGAGCCTTTATAAATTATGCCTGTACAAATATACAAAAAAGCTGTGGCAAGATATAAAATATAAAATTTGAAGGAAAATGCTCAAATCATTTTTGAGTCAATAAAAAAGATTCTATATTTGCACTCCCGATTTAAGGGAAACGTTTTACTAATTAAAATCCCCCGTCTTTTTCACATCTTACACTATTGTTCGGGGTGTAGCTCAGTTGGCAGAGTACGCGTCTGGGGGGCGTGGGGTCGGAAGTTCAAGTCTTCTCACCCCGACACTTTAAAAGCCTTGCAATCATTGAATTGTGGGGCTTTTTTTTATGGTTTGAATTTTACTTTGCACAGGGGTATATACCCGTTGGCATCCAAACTCCCGATTTTAATCAATAATTTGTTAGCTTATTAACTGCTTTCACAATCGCTCTGCCGAATTTATATATTTTCACTTTTAGTTTATTTGCTTTAATAATCATTGTTTTAGTTATGAAAATCTTGCTATCTCCGCTGGTGCGAGCTTGCAGCTCGTACCATTTTCGCAAGTCAAGAAATACATCAAATATAAATTTATAGTGAGGTGAGGTACGAGCTACAAGCCCGCACCGGCGGAGGAGCTTAAACCGGATAAACGCTTCCATGTCCAAAAAATAGACGATGGAAGGAATATCCTAAATAAAAAAATAATTCCGTCATCATCGTACTTAAATACAGCCGGATGTTTTCACCACACAGAATTCAAACGGATACATATTCGTTCAAGTGAAAACACCTCCTATGTTTGCATCCTGACACCTGCAGAGCGGTAATATGCGAATACAGACTAAGGGCTTCATTTAAAGTAAAACTCTTATTTTGTTACGGAAAAACCCGTCCGACCACATGGAGCACTCAGACGGATCTCTCCCAACTAAATTCCACGACCACAGCTTTGGGAGTCAAAAATTGACCCCGGTAACATAAGTTTGACCAATTCCGGATTATTAATATGCTGATTTACTGCATTTTAATATTTAGGTATTAATCTTGCCGATATTAGGTCAAAACAAACAACATGCATCTTGTCTTAAATACATTCGGCACCTATCTGCAAAAAGAAAACGGATTATTTGCAGTTGTCAGCCCCGAGGGCAAACAAGTCATCTATCCCGACAAAATAAGAACCATCTCTATTTCCGGAGGAACACGCATAAGTTCAGATGCGGCATTATTGGCCGTAGATAACGAAATCGACGTTATATTTACCGATCGTATGGGAAAACCCATGGGAAGACTTTGGAGTGTCAAATACGGTTCAATATCAAATATTCGTCGCCGTCAAATTGATTTTGCGGCTTCTCAATCGGCTGTGCATTGGATAAAAGATATTATCGTAAGAAAGATAGACAATCAAGCCGCCCTGCTTATTTCTCTTGAGGACAACAACAAACACCAAAAGGCTGTTGAAAAGTGTATCAACCGACTGAATACATACAAAGAGAAAATAAGAGAACAAAACGCACAACTAATAAACGATATTGCTCCGTCGTTGCGCGGGTGGGAGGGAGCTGCTGCAAAAGTATATTTTGAAACGCTGTCCGGAATGCTGCCGGAAAGTGTTCGCTTTGAACAGCGGTCGAAACATCCGGCAAAAGATATTTTTAATATGCTGCTGAATTACGGATACGGTATGTTGTACGGAAAAATTGAGGGGGCTTTGATAAAATCCGGCATCGATCCCTATTCCGGAGTATTTCATCGCAGCGATTACAACCGGCCCGTTCTGGCCTTCGATATCATTGAACTTTTTCGTGTCTGGATAGATTATGTCGTTTTTACTTTGGCCGAACAGGAAGTTATAGACGAAGATTGTTACAGCATAAAAGACGGAGCTTATTGGCTGGAATCACAAGGCAAACGAATTTTTATACAATCGGTCAACGATTATTTGGAAGAAAAAATAAAAATGAACGGAATTAGTCGAAGTCGAGCCACACACATCGAATTATACTGCCAAAATTTGGCACAGAAATTTTTAAAATTTAATAATAAATGAGTTCAGTTTAAAAAGTTATAAAGTTGAAAGTTTATAAAATTAAAGTGCTAAAAATAAGAGTTTTAAGTTAATTGTAAAATAATCTATAAAACTCTGATAATTAAACACATAACTTGTTTTATTAAAATAAAACATACTTTTTAGACCGGGCTTATAAATAAAACACAACTCAGGGAAGCCGAAAACTGTAACAGAGTAGGCAATAATTTTTAAATTTTTAATTGTATGAAACATTTACTAATCCTAACGATATTTATTTTTGTATCGTCGATCGGATTCAGTCAGATTATTTTTTCAACTGATGATTCCGGCAATGCTGTAAAAACTGACCCTTACGGTGAAATTCAATCAACCTATTCCGAAGATAATTTCGGAAATATTACGGAAGAGGATAAGTACGGAAATATTAAATCTACGTATTCCGAAGACAATTTCGGAAATACCGTAAAAAGAGACCCTTACGGTAATATTGAATCAACCTATTCCGAAGATAATTTCGGAAATATAACGGAAGAAGATAAGTACGGAAATATTAAATCTACGTATTCCGAAGACAATTTCGGAAATACCGTAAAAAGCGACCCTTACGGTAATATTGAATCAAGCTATTCCGAAGATAATTTCGGAAATATTACGGAAGAGGATAAATACGGAAATATTAAATCTACTTATTCCGACGATGGGTTATGAAATACAGGACAGTTTAAATATAAAACAGCTTGAACCAAAGAAGATAACCACAGCTAATTCATTTTAATTGGCGACGCATTGGTTTGAGAAGCGGAATTTTAATCAAATACAGAGGAGACCGGAAACCACTAAAAAAACGGGGCGAATTCTGAAAAGCCATATGAGTAAGAAATTTAAAAATTTAATTATTATGAAAATGTTAAAATTATTATCTTTAATTACAGTTTTTGCATGCATATTTTATGCAAATAACCTTTTCGGGCAAGGAGCTTACATAAAGGTCAGCACCGGGTATAGCTTTGCAGTGAGTGCTCAAAATATAGACGGCTTTAATAACAGCACTGAGGTTTATTCCTCTTCTTATTCAGGCAGCTCACAAGAATCCTGTACGGAAGAACAAGTTGATGTATCGCTTGGAAAAGGATTAAATTTTGACGGCGCATTTGGCTATATGTTTAATAAAAATCTTGCTGCTGAATTAGGATTTTCCTATCTGCTTGGAGCTGAATCCGAAGCAAGGAGTGAATATGAATATACTTACAGAGGCTACTACGATAACATTTCCTACCATAGTTTGACAGATTACACCTTATCATCTAATATGTTAAGAATTACACCGGCGGTGATTATTTCCTCCGGTTTGGTCGGCATAAATCCTTATGCAAAATTTGGATTAGTGATAGGAAAGGGAACTATTCATTATGACTATGAAGAGAATGATGATGACAATATTTATAAATATAAAGAAGAATGGAACGGAGGTCTGTCTATGGGATTTAATACAGCAGTAGGTGCTAATTATGCCTTAGGCGGTAATATTTTATTATTTGGTGAAATTAGCATGATAAATATGTCGTATGCTCCAACAAATGGTGAAGTAACAGAAGCATCATATAACGGAGAAGATAATTTATCGGATATGACAACTAACGAAAAAGAAACAGAATTTGTTGATGAATACAGTTATTCTGACTCTTCATCGCCGGACGGTCTTCCGAATAAAGAATTGAAACAAAATTTGCCATTTGGTAGTTTAGGTCTAATTTTTGGGATAAAAATTGGGTTTTAAAAATATATTAAGGGTTGAATACGAAATAAACTATGATAGCGTAGGCGAAGTTATTTGTTTCCCTTCCTTGATACTGCAAGTTATAGTATTACATAACATATTATCTTGATTAAAATCAGCACAATACAATGAACTGCGAAACATCAGTAAAGAATAAACCTACAACCTAAAGCACGGAGGCTGAAAGGCCTCCTTTTTTCATAAACTTAACACTATTTTTATGACAAATTCCGAAGAATTTTCTTTATTTCTCCAAAAAGGAAAAAGCATCACCTCGCCGGGCGACAAATTACTCAAAATAAAACCCGAAGAGTTGTATTTCAGTATTTATAAACCGGCCAAAAGCTTGAGTTCGCAAATTGACAGTCTGCGAACCATAAAAACGATTGATGAAAAAAAATACAGGCAACAAAAAGTCAATCTCCCGTATGTTACCACCGGAATTTTTAATCCGCCTTACAGGAAAAAAGAAAATTTTGCCTCGATCGGCAGTTTCATTATTGACCTGGACCATGTGGGCGATTACGATTTTAACATCACCGAACTGAAAATGAGACTTTCCGAAGATGAACGTATTATGCTGCTTTTTGAATCGCCGGGCGGCGACGGCATAAAACTGTTATTTCGACTGAAAGAAAAATTGTACGACCGACACAAATTCAGCTTATTCTATAAAACTTTTATTCAAAAATTTGCGGCAAAATACAGTCTGCAATCCGTTATCGACAGCAGAACATCTGATGTTACCAGAGCCTGCTTTTTGAGTACCGACCGGGAGGCTTACTTTAACAGTAACGCCTTGGCTGTGGATACGCATTCAATTATCAATTTTGATAACCCGGACGAAGTGCAACAAGCTGAATTATTTATAAAACAGAACGACCACCCCCAATCAAAAAAAACAACCGATAAAAATCCGTTGCCGTCAGATGTTTTCCGGGAGATTAAAGAAAAACTAAACCCTAAGCTGAAAACAAAAAAAGAGAAACAAATTTTTGTTCCCGAAAAACTCAATACCGTGATGGAAGAAATTAAAAAATTATACGAAAATCATCGCATCAACACCGCCGATGTGAGCGATATAAATTACGGAAAAAAAATAAAATTAGATTATAAAAAACATACGGCCGAAATTAATTTGTTTTTCGGCAAACGAGGTTTTACGGTAGTAAAATCGCCCAAAAAAGGCACTAACCCGGAACTCAGAGATTTGTGCTATAAAATTTTATGCGATTTTTTGTATTAAGAAAAACGTATAAATAATACTCTGACGATATATCCCGAACATGACAGTAAATAATAAAAAAATATGCCGCGAAAGAAAAAACCTAAAAATCCGAGAATAAGTTTTATTGAAGCAATCACTCGCCTGAAAAAAGCCGGTCTGAAAGCCGACAGCACAGCAAAACCTACGCACCGACAGTTGGATGAAATTGAAGATTTGGGCCAACGCATTGAAAAATTGCTGAAACTCGTTAAAAATTTTAAATCCAAACCCGACACCATGGTATTTTTTGTAATGTATGATATTGAGAACAACAAAGTAAGAACCCAAATTGCAAAATATTTGATAAAAAAAGGCTGCGTGCGTATTCAAAAATCGGTCTATTTGGCCGAGCTGAAACGTAAGCAATATAAGGAAATTCATAAAACCATAAAAGAAGTACAAGGCATATACGAGAACAACGACAGCATACTTTTTGTGCCGGTGCAACACACTATTTTGAGCAGTATGAAAATATTAGGACAACAAATTGATTTTGATTTTATACAAGAGAATAAGAATACTCATTTTTTTTAGTACCCAATGAAGATTTCAAGTCAAATAATTATAAAAAAATAACCGCTCGATTACCTGTTTTACGGCTGACGAATAGTATTGTTCAACAAAAAAAATACAACGATGACCAATTTCCGGAAATACAAAAATGAAGCTGACAGCTGTTTTGAAAAGAAAGATTACAGGGAAGCCGAAAAACAATATCGGCAACTGTTCAACAAATTTCCGGAGGCCTGCAACCGCTACGATGCCCTGCACCATGTACAATGCCTCAAAGCAACCCGACAATATCGCTTGATGCTTAACCGTTGCCGACAATATTTTCCGCAGTTTAAAGACTTTACCCCTCTCAGAACGATGTATGCATTGAGTATATGGTACACCGAAATAAAATTTGCCGACGGAAAAACCAATCCCGAAATTTTGATAAAAGCCGCTCGAGCCACCGCTCAACTGTGCCGCCCCGATGATACTTATGCACCCTATGCTTTATCGATACTGAAAGCCGCCGGACATCAAAACATGCCGCCGGAAGACTGCGTAAAACTCACCAACTTATTAACACCCGATTTTTTGTCGGACAAGCCCTATACATTTATTCATAAAACCGGCAAAAAAATAGTATTACCCTCCGAACTCGAAAAATATTTTTTGCTGCGTTCCAAAGCACTCTACAAAATCGGACAATACAAAGAAGCCCGTGAAACCGCCCAACAAGGTTTGCATACCATCAAACATTTCAGGGCGGATAATGCGGTTTGGCTCAAGCGCATGGTTTATTTATCGCTGCAAGCGACAGAAAACTATGCGGAAGCCGTAAAAATAGCCGAAGAAGTTTCGACACGCCAAAACCGATGGTTTCTCAAAAAAGAATTATCGGAACTATACCGCCAAAACGGGCAACATTCAAAAGCATTGAATACGGCCTGCGACGCCGCTTTGCAAAACGGCGACCCCACAAAAAAGGTGCGTTTGTACAGTTTGCTTGCCCAATTTTTTGAAGAAAATAAACAAATTCAAGATGCACAAAAACACAGGCTGTTGGAATATAACTTGCGAACCGAAAAGGGCTGGCGAATAAGTGAAGAATTAAAAAATTTTGTTTCCGAAAACAGTGAACATAAAACCGACAGTTTGCTCCGGGACTTGAGAAAACTGTGGCAACAAACCCTTGAAGAACAAACAGAGCGGTTTACCGGCAAAATAATAAATATATTGGCCCACGGCAAGGCCGGCTTTATAAAAGGGGCGAATGGAAAATCGCATTATTTTTCGATAAAAAATTTCCGCGGCAAAAAGCCGACAATAAATAGGCCGGTTAGTTTTGAATTGCGTCCGTCGTACGACAAAAAGAAACAGAAAGCGAGCAACGAAGCGGTAAATATCCGTGTACTTTAAATTCGCAAGTCAGACATTAAGTTTCAGAATACCAGTCGGATGAAAACACCCGGCTGGTGCAGCCTGTACTTTGCAGGTAATTTCACCTGCAAGCGATTACTAAAAGACTTGCGGATCTATGGGTGTAATATAAAATTTGGAGACTACCAAAAAAACCATTACATTGCGACATAAATAATTGAAGTTCTTTGACGTACTGAAAAACATAAAAAAAGGGGTTGACTTTTAAAAAAAAACGTTGTATCTTTGCACTCTCTTAAAAAGTGTTAAATTTCTGTTAAGAGATGTTAAGAAACGTTAATTTTTAAAGTTAACGAGCTGAAAATAAGGATTTTATAAATGTTGCTGTCAGAGACCATATTCCACTAAAACAAGGATTAAGACCTTCAAGGGATTCTTATCAATCAATTTAAGATCCGTCAGAGACCATATT
>JAYEIA010000165.1:0-9748 GCA_034659855.1 Bacteroidota bacterium | reverse complement strand
AAAACAGAGAACGAATTTTTATAGTTGGTTTTGACCCTAAACAAGTTAAAAATTATGATAAATTTTCGTTTCCTGAAAAAATTGATTTAACTAAAAATATTAGAGATTTAATTGATAAGGAAAAACAAGAAGAAAGGTATTACTACAAAAAAGAACATCAATATTACCCAAAATTACAAGAGGTAATGAAATCAAAAGACACTATATATCAGTGGCGTAGAGTTTATGTTAGAGAAAATAAAAGTAATGTTTGCCCAACATTAACAGCAAATATGGGAACAGGAGGACACAATGTCCCACTGATAATTGATGACTATGGAATTAGAAAATTAACACCAAGAGAATGTTTTAGATTTCAAGGTTATCCGGAAAATTATATTTTACCAAATTTAGCTAATAGTAAACTTTATATGCAAGCAGGAAATTCTGTAACAGTTCCATTAATTCAAAGAATAGGAGAGAAAATATTTGAAATTTTAAAATAAAATACCTTTAAAATATAAAACAGATGAAAAATAATATATTAGAGTTAGAGAAGAATATAAATTTAGCAATTATAGAAGACAACGTTTTTGAACGTAAATTTCCTAAAAACATCTTTGCTATTTGTATAAAATATGGAAAAGATAAAACTTTTTTAAGTATTGAACATGATGGAAAAACTCCAAGTATGGACACAGAAAGAGGGCGTTCTTTTGCTAACGATTACCTATCAAATTTAGAGCAAGAAATGGTAAATAATTATTTTATTAATAATAAAAAAATAAATTATTCCAATATTTTTGAGATAATGACAAATAATAATGGGAAAGTAGACTACTTTACTCATATAGCGAATTAAAATGAAATCATTTGCACAAATTGATATAGAAAATAAAGGCAATTATCTTAAACTACTTTCTGTAATTTCAAAATTATCAAGATTGTTCAGTGAAAGTCAAGTGCCTTTTTTGTATTACAGAGCAGCAGAAAATATTTTTTGCCGTAGTTTTGACGCAGAAAACCTATCTCGTTCAGACACAGCTTATGACGCAAGTTATCATTCAAAAGGAGTTGGTTTAAAAACCTTTATATCAAATGGAAACAGTCTTGAAAAAGTCGCAGAATTTAATAGTTTATCAAGTAATTTGCAAAATTTCACAGGTAAGCAACTTGCTATCGAACTTGGGAAATACAGAAATGAAAGAATTAATTTAGCAAATAGACTTTATAATATTGAAAGCTCTGTTTATCATATTGTTGCAAGACGAGAAAATGAATTACAACTTTTTGAAACTGATTACAATACAATTAATATTGACAGGATAAATGTAACTAAAAAAAGTAAAAGCAGCCTACATTTTAACGATGAAATACACGAATATTCCTATAATTTTTCAAAAAGCACGCTTTTTAGACGATTTTTGACACCTCAAAACGCTTATAAATTACCAATTGAAATTTTAGAAGACCCTTACGAAACATTATTAAAAATACTTTCAGAAAAATTAAGTCTTTCAAAGGCAGAAAATTTATTAATTGCAGGAAAAAATTACGTGATACTACCACTTTATGGACATAAGAACAAACAAAAATTCGTTTTTGAGAAAAGTGCATTAAATCAATGGAATGCAGGAGGACGAAAAAGAGACATTAGCGAAGTTTATTTGCAAATTACAACAGATATTCATAATAATTTTCCAGATTTCTTTCCGGCAAGAGACAAATATTTTAGTCTAAAAGTTCCAACAGGTGAAATTTTACAGGCAAAAGTTTGTCAAGATAACTCAAAAGCCTTAATGACTAATCCAAATAAAGCATTATCAGACTGGCTTTTACGAAAAGTGCTAAAATTAAAAGAAGGAGAACTTGCAACAATAGAGAAATTAGATTTACTTGGTTTTGACAGCGTTATGATACAAAAACAAAATGATGATGAATTTTCTATTGATATTGTAAAAACAGATAGTTACGAAGATTTTAAAATAAACTTCAAGGATAAAAAAAAGAAAAAGAAACTCTAACATTGAACTTAATGCAATTTTTGCTTTTGTTCCGCTATCGCTCCACAAAAACAAAAAACAGCATAAGCACATTTTCGTTATGCAGATAACTATATTTGTAAGCTTAACTAAAACCCGCCGGCTCTCGTTTGCAACGAGTGCAACGAAACAAACATAAAATGAAAGAACAATAAACAATGTAGGCCAAATACAGAATTACAGATAAAGACAGCAAATAACGTGTAATTAACGTCAAAAGTAAACAAATATGAAAAACTATTAGACAGGTAGAAGGTTTACCTCATCGTCAGGATATTGAACTGGTGAAGTGGGTGTAGGGAGAGCGTTACAAGCAATAATAATAAAATTATAATATAGATATGGAAAAAATAATACAAATATGGAAGCCTATTTCATTTAAAAATGAATGGTTACAGTCTGATACATCAAAATTTGACGAATTAGCATCAAGTTGGTATGAAAAACGGAAAGAATTTAAAGAAGGGAATAAAGAATATAAAGATTTTCTTGACAAACTAAAACGAGAACATGCAATTGAAACCGGAATTATTGAAAAATTATATGATTTAAGTGAAGGAATCACTCAAACATTCTTAAAAAAAGGTTTCGTTGAAAGCTATATAAGTCATGATGATACAAATATTCCGGTATCACAACTTATGGGATATTTGAAATCTCATTTTGAAGCAATGGATTTTGTTTTTGATTTAGTGAAAAATAACAGACCCTTAACAAAATCCTTTATATTAGAATTACACCAACTAATATTACAGCAGCAAGATTATACTATTGGAATAAATTCATTAGGCGAGACAGTCAAGATAAAATTGTTAAAAGGAAAATTCAAAGAGCATCCAAATAATCCCAAAAGAGATGATGGAGATGATGAGACAATTTACGAATATTGTCCACCGATACATGTAGATTCTGAAATTGATAATTTATTAAAGATATATGAAAAGCATGAAAAAGATAAAACGCATCCATTAGTAATTGCGAGCTGGTTTCATCATGCTTTTACACAGATACATCCATTTCAAGATGGAAACGGAAGAATCGCAAGGCTATTAACAAGTCTAATTTTAGTAAAAAATAGATTATTCCCATTAAATATTTTACGAACTGAAAAACCGGAATATATTACCGCATTAGAAAATGCTGATAATAATTTACCTGATGATTTAGTTAAGTTTTTCAGTAAAATACAACGCAGAAATATTGAATCAGCTTTGAATATTCAAGCACAACCTGAATCATTGAAAGAGGTTGCTGAAATATTCAGAGAAAAAGTAGAATTACTATCAACTAAACAACGTGAAAAACGAGAAAAGAAATTGGATAAAAATAGGCAATTGCTTTTTGAAAATATTTTTTATCTAATTGGCGAAATTCAAAATGAATTATTTAATGTTATTCCAAAAGAAAAAGCATACATTCAAGCTATTGCTGTAAAACCTGATGAAGAGAAATTTTATTATTATACAAAGCAGATAATAGATTATGCAACTGAACATGATTATTTCTTTAATAAAAATCTACCCCGTGGATGGTTTAGACTTTCTTTTCATGTTTCGAGAGAAAAGAAATACGATATTGTAATTTCTCTACACCATTTTGGATATTTTGATTCAGTTATAGCTGTTGGTGCATTTATTGAATTTATAGATAAAACACATGATGATGTCAACGATAGAATAGAACAAACAATCCCTCTTAACATAAAACCTTATATAATATCATTAGAAGCTGATTTTAGTCAAAAAACCAAACAAAATTTGGTTGACTACTTAAATGATATTGTAAAAATAGGATTATCAATAGTAACTAACGAATTGACTTAATGCTTGTAACATCACACTTGCACAATCGGTGGTGGCAACTTATTCCACTTCGGCGGCTTCGCCACCTACACTACACAAGCCACCCAATCCACCGTCGCCAACACATTTCCGCTACACATATAACTATATTTGTAAGCTTAGCTAAAACCACTTTCGGAATTTTTTTCATAAAAAGCCAAAAGCAAATTTTTTCGTATCTTGCATAAAAAAATAAGAAAATGATAGAGCAAAAAGACATCATTAATTATTTGAAAGCTAACAAAAATCGGTTTGCCGAGCAGTTTAATATATTGCAGATAGGTGTTTTCGGCTCTTATGCCCGCAACGAGCACACCGAAAACAGCGATATCGACATTATTATAGATATGCCCAAAGGCACAGAAAATATTTTTGAAAAACGCTTGATGCTCAAAGAATTATTAAGCAACCATTTTTCAAAACACGTTGATGTGTGCCACCAAAGAGCCATAAAACCCATTTTTCGTGAAATGATACTAAAAGATGCCATTTATGCATAATAAAGATTACACCATAGTTCGTTTAATGCTCGAAACCGTAGAAAAGATTTTCAAATACACAAGCGACCTGAAAACCGCCGATGATTTTGAAAACGATACCGAAAGTTTCGACGCCGTTATGATGAATTTTATTGTTTTGGGCTAAAGTGTATCAAAATTAACCGATACATTCAAAGACCAATACCCCGAAATAGATTGGCGAAAGATTTACGCTTTTCGTAATATTTTGGCACACGATTATTTCGGCATTTTACCCGAAGAAGTTTGGCAAATCATAAAAAATCATTTACCCAAACTTAAAACAGATTTAACGAAAATATTAAACGATTGAATAACAAGTTGCTAACATGGTTCTGAACGTCAGTGGCTATCCGCTACACATATAACTATATTTGTAAGCTCAGCTAAAACCACTAAATTTGCCCGTAAATTGACAAGAACTGATGGGTAAAATTGCAAAACAAACACTTAAAGGCTCTGCGTACACATACGTTGGAGCCGTTTTGGGTTTTGTGAGTACCGGTTTGTTGATGCCCAAGGTTTTCAGTCCGACACAGGTGGGACTTGTCAGCCTGTTGATTGCTTTAACGCAAATATTTTCGACTTTTTCCAATTTAGGGTTCAACAGCGTACTTTCTCGCCTGTTTCCCTATTTCCGACGACAAGAAAAAGGACACAACGGAATACTAAACCTCGGACTCATAGTTGTTTTATTGGGAACAGCCCTTGCTGTATCGGGACTCCTGCTTCTCAAACATCAAATTATCGGGGGCGAGCCGGAAGACGTATTAATACTGGAAAACAACTATCAATATCTGCCTTTTCTGATTTTGGCATTAAGCCTCTTCAACCTTTTTGATACTTACAACAGAATGCTTTACGATGCCGTATCGGGTATTTTTTTGCGCGAGGTATTGGTCCGGAGCTTAAATATAGCTTTAATTGTTCTTTTTGTTTATGACTACATTGACTTCCCCACCTTTGTTCTCTGTTATGTACTCTCCTATATTGCCCCCACCATACTCATTGCCCTGTTATTACTCATTCGCCGACAATTCTATATTCCCAAACCCAACCGATTCATTATCGGCCGGTTGAAGGGAAGAATGCTTAGTCTGGGTTTTTTCGGTATTTTGACAACTTTCAGCGGTGTTGCCGTTATGAACATTGACAAGTATATGGTCAGCTATTATTTAGGTTTGGATGCCACGGGAATATACTCCGTTACGTTTTATTTTGCTGTGCTTGTTCTCATGCCGTCCAGAGCTTTACGCAAAATAAGTGCGATATTCATTTCAGAGGCTTGGAAAGAAAAACGCTTAGATACCATTGGTGAGATTTACCGAAAAAGTACAATCAATCAATTGCTGATTGCGGCATTAATTTTTGTGGGAATTTGGGCAAATATTGATAATATTTTCAGAATTATTCCGGATTACTCAGCAGGTATTTATGTCATACTCTTTATTGGCTTGGCCAATATTATTGATATGGCTTCGGGCGTAAGTGCCGGTATTATTTCTTTGTCAAAAGATTATAAAGTACATGCTTATATTATGATTGTAATGATTGCAAGCGTTATTATCAGCAATATGTTGCTGATTCCGGCTTATGGAATGAACGGAGCGGCCATGGCCTCCATGCTGTCTGTCTTTGTGACTATTTTGTTACGTTTTCTGTTTTTATATTTCAAACACGGATTGCAGCCCTATAAAATAAAACATTTATTAATAATAATAACGGCAGCAGCAGTATTATTTCTGAACAGTTTTTTACCTTATTTATCCAATTTATATATTGATATTCTCGTTCGCAGCAGTTTGATAGGCATTGTTTTTATCACAACGGCCTATTTTTTGAGACTTTCGGAAGACGCCAATCAATTAATTCGCAAATACTTAAGGAAATTTACACCAAAAGACTAAAACAAGAATACTCACTTCAAAATCCTACGCCGTAAAATAACTACTACACCATGACTGTTGAAAAAGATATAAAAGCTACAGAATTAAAAAAAGACACCATTCTTTTATCCATTGGACCGCATCAGGTAATCAGTCAATTTGTTTTATCTCAGCAACTTGGAATCAAGAAAGAACAGATTGAAGTCATCAGAACGAACTCTCCCACTGAGGGAGATTTACCCATCAAAAATTTAGTCCGCTGCGAAGCCTATATTCATCAACAACTTGGAATTGAGCAAACTGCGACTCTAAATTCAGTCTATAAATTGTGGGGAAACTCAAAACTCGCTAAACTTTTGAACTTACCAATTCTCAAAAAGAAAATACAGCAATATTTAAAATCCCGGAATGTCAAAATTAGTCAAATAAAACACTTGATATTAACTGCCCGCTACGATTTGGGAGAAATCCTCATCGCCGACAGTTTTCCTCATTTAGACTCTGTTTATTTTATTTCAGACGGTAATCCGGAAATTTACGGCAACAATCAAACTTATCATATTCCGGCCTATCTTAAACTTTTCGGATTCAAAAATCTGTACGAACAAAAAATTGAAGTCTATTTCTTAAAAGCCAATTTGCCCACTCAGTATAAAAATATCATCCCGAGGGAACTTAATCAAAGCCTATACTCCGAAGCCAAAGAAAAGCTTACACAAAGCAATATTTTTTCGGATTGGATAAAAGAAATAAGCTCTGCGACCGAACAACAAAGTATCGTATTTTTACAACCTCTTGAAAATTATCCGGATACGGAAACAAATATATTTCTTTACAAAAAACTCATTCGATCAGAATTAACACAAAGCAATAATAAAATATTGATTAAACCACACCCCAGAGAAAAGCCGAAAATCATTCAGCGATTCAAAAAAGAAATGAAAGCCGAATTCAACGATGCCGTTTCCTTTTTTAATTCTCATTTTTTGTCATCCATGCCCATTGAGGTTTTTGCAGAGAAACTAAATTTAAATCGTATCGTTTGTATGTTCAGCAGCTCGGTGTATTTTTTTAAAGCTTTTGATATTATTCTATACACGGATAAACGAATCCCGCGGCGATACCGGGAAATGACAAAACTTGCGGCCAAAGAATTAAACGCTCAACTCATAGATTTATCAGAATAAAATCTAATTTTGGACATGTTTCATAAGTGTAAAGTTTAACCTAAAATGAGCGATTATGAAACATGCCTAATTTTGCAAAAAATATCAATCCGATCATGATGAAAAAAATAACATTTATTTCAGTCTTAGCTCTATCCGTTTTATTGACGGCCTGCCGCCAAACACCCTATTACAAAATTTTAGGAGAAGCCCAAGGCACCTTCTATTCCGTAACTTTTCAAGGCGATCAGACTTTGCTGTCCAAAGCCGAAATCGACTCTATTCTGGATGCTTTTGATGCCTCCCTGTCCACTTACAAACCAAATTCATTAATCTCAAAAATCAATCAATCAGACTCCGGTATAGCCACCGACCCTCTGTTTGATACAATGTTCAGAAAAGCTGAAGAGGTTTACCGAAACACCGACGGAGCATTCGATATTACGATAGCACCACTGGTTAATATATACGGTTTTGGATATACCGAAAAAAAAGAAACCATTGACAGCACCCTTATTGACAGCCTGTTGCACTACGTCGGCATGGACAAAATAAAACTTGAATCCGGCATTTTGCACAAAGCACACAAAGAAGTAAAACTCGACGGCAATGCCATTGCACAAGGTCTCTCGGTAGATGTAACCGCCGATTATCTTGACAAAAAAAACATACAAAACTACATTGTTGAAATCGGAGGCGAACTCTACGCCAAAGGGAAAAAGTATAACAGAAATTGGATTGTAAGCATAGACAAACCCATTGAAGGGAATATGACGCCCGGAGAACACACGCAAATTAAACTCATGCCTGAGAACATGGCCATAGCAACTTCGGGAAATTACAGAGCCTTTACCGTGATAGACGGGAAAAAGTACTCTCACAGTATTGACCCCAAAACAGGCAAGCCGGTTTTCTCCAATTTGCTGAGTGCAACCATTGCAGCACCCGACTGCATGTCTGCCGATGCCTATGCTACGGCTTGTATGATTCTGGGGCTTGACAAAAGTGTTAAATTAATTGAGAGCCTGCCGAATATTGAAGGTTTTTTTATAAGTTCGGGGGCTGAAGGAAAATATGATGTTTATTATACCTCAGGAATGGAAAAATTAATACTAAAATAACCCAATGCAGACTTCGGCTGTTTTTATATTTTAAATTGCCGTACTCAGTTAACATAAAGGTTGCTATGTGATTTTGCGAAATAATTGGACGCAGACATTGCTTGCAAAAGCACAAACATCTAACAGTGAAACAGATAACGATAGCTGTGAATTTGTTTCAAAATATATTTTGCCTGATATTCAAGCATTTGCAATTATACACAATGTCCATTTTTTTATATTAAAACAGACGAAGTCTGCAATGAACTAAAATATCTCAAATCGGTAGCACAGAAGAAATTTAAACCATGGAAATATTAAGAACAGAAAATATTGTCAAACACTTTCAGGGGCATACGGCACTTTCGGGAGTTGATATTGACGTTGCAGAAGGTGAAATATTTGGTTTACTGGGGCCCAACGGAGCCGGAAAAACCACCCTTATGAGAATCATCAACCGAATTACTTCGCCCGATGAAGGAACGGTATTTTTCAGAGGAAAAAAGATTCAACAGAAAGACGTTTTCGGTATAGGTTATCTGCCCGAAGAACGCGGACTTTACAAAAAAATGAAGGTCGCCGAACAAGCAGAGTATTTAGCCCAACTCAAAGGTTTGTCGATAAATGAAGCCCGTTCGAGGCTTAAAGTTTGGCTAAAAAAATTTGACATTTACGAATGGCGTAACAAAAAAATTGAAACGCTCTCCAAAGGGATGCAACAAAAAATACAGTTTATTACCACAGTACTTCATCAGCCGAAATTGCTGATTTTTGATGAACCCTTCAGCGGATTTGACCCGGTTAATGCAGAACTTCTGAAATCCGAAATACTCAAGCTCAAGGAGAACGGCTCGTCTGTAATTTTCTCCACGCACAATATGGCTTCTGTGGAAGAAATTTGTGATCGCATTGCATTAATTCACAACTCCAAAAAAATTCTCTCCGGAAAAGTTTCCGAAGTGAAAGATAATTTCAAAGACGATATTTATGAGATTCTATTTGATGGTTCGTTTGACAAGATAATTGCAAGCTTTACCGCTGATTATCAAATTATTGATATCAAAGAAAGGAATAACACCTCACGACTGAGACTAAAAATCCTAAACGGAAAAACCTCCAACGAAATACTGTCTGAACTCATGAAATACGGAAACATTATTTCATTTAATGAAGAAATACCCAAGCTAAATGAAATTTTTATTGATTTAGTTAAAAA
>JAYEIA010000164.1:0-1933 GCA_034659855.1 Bacteroidota bacterium | reverse complement strand
ATTAGAAAAAATTATAAAAAAAACAGAAAAAAAAGCGGTTAAAATACTTGAATTCGGAAGCGGACCCGGCTTTTTTCTGCGGAGAGCAAAACTTAAAAACATTGAAGCTTACGGTTGTGATTTTTCAGAATATTCCAATTTGGCTAAAGATATTTTTGACCTGAATATAACAGTCAATAATATATTTGATGCAGGATATGACAATGAACAATTTGATGTAATATACACACACGCCACCCATGAACATCTCGGAGACATGTCTGAAATTAGTAAAAAGCTGTATGAATTACTAAAACCCGGAGGTCTTTTTGTTATCAGCGGAGTGCCGAATTACAGGACTATTCCCGTATTACTTTTTAGTAATTTCAGAAATAACGAACCACCCTCTCATGTTAATTTCTTTGAAAAAGATACGATAAAGAATTTCTATAAAACCTTAGGATTAAAAACCTTGCAGGTAAAATCTTATGGATTTTCCACTTGGATGTGGATTATAGTTATAAAATTAAAACAATTATTTAGTGTTTTAAAACCCACAGAAGTACAATCAAGACAAAGAATAACTGAGCCGCCGCAAGACCCTAAAATAACCAAAACACACCGGTTTGTCGCATATATTTACAGTATTCTTCATATACCGGGCATGGGGCGAAATATTGAAATATGGGGCAGAAAAATTCGATAAAAAACATCAAGTATGTCAATGCATGAATAAACTCATAAAAAATACATCGCTGTACACAGTCGGCAGCATTTTGCCTCAAATTGCAAACCTTATTTTGCTGCCGATTTATACAAAATATCTATCGCCGGCAGAATACGGTATTTACACTTCCATGATGATGTTTAATGCGGTGCTTATTATATTTTTTACCATGGGCTTTGAACGCTCTTTGAACCGTCTCTATTATGATTATAAAAATCCGGAACAAAAAAAGGAACTCTTTGGAACGGTAAGTATCTCAATATTTATTATTGCAACACTATTTCTTATCGGCATGCTTTTGGGACAAAATATTGTAGGCAAAGTCTTTAAAAGTATCCCTGTTCATCCGTATTTTATTATCACGTTTTTTATCAGTTATAATTCTGTTTTTTTATTGGTGCCGTTAATCTATTTCCGAATGACACATCAAGCCGGAAAATTCATCACACTTTCCTTGAGCCAATTTGTATTAAATGCAACGTTTGCAATTATCTTTTTGGTTGTTTACGACAAAAAATCGGAAGGTTTATTGCTTGCTCAGCTGATTTCAAATGCTGTATTGTTACCTGTTTTTGTTGTGGTTGTTTTGCGGAATTTTAAGCCGGTTTTTAAAATGAAATATATTAAACCGGTTGCTGAGTTTTCATTGCCGATGATTCCGGCACTTCTTGCAGCATGGATAATTAATTTATCCGATAGAGTCTTCATTGAGAACTATCTGTCTTTAAAAGAAGTCGGTGTTTATTCCCTAGGATATCAGATTGCTCAAGTGACCGGGTTACTTTCGGGCTCTTTGGCAAAAGCTTATAATCCGCTGTTTTATGAGTTGGCAGCCAAAGGGGAGCAAAGCAAAAAGAAGCTTAAAAAGTATAATCACTTGATTATTGTTTTTATTCTTACCATAGCTTTCGGCATCGCCTTATTTTCAAAAGAACTGATTCAACTTTTTTTTAATGAAGAATACCGACAAGCATATATAGTAAGCATGATTGTTGCTCTTTCATATTTCATTTCTGCAAGTTCCGGCTTGCTTAATTTGTCAATTTATCAAGAGAAAAAAAGTTTAAAAATGATGTACTTTGTGCTCATCAGTGCCGGAATTAATATTGGGTTGAATTTTCTGCTGATACCGCTGTACGGAATGTATGGGGCGGCTGTTGCCACGGTGGTTACTTTTGTGATATTTTTTGCAATAAAATACAGATATTCCAAAAAATGCTATTTTAT
>JAYEIA010000163.1:0-9769 GCA_034659855.1 Bacteroidota bacterium | reverse complement strand
TGTAAATCTTCTTCGCATACTATAATGGCATGTTCATGATCTTTGCAAATATTACATACCGTAATGTTTAAGCTGTATTCTTCGTCAATAATAATTTCTTGTTCCGGGAGCAGTTCCGGATAGGTTCGGGCAATAAAGCCGGGTTTATTTGCTGTATCACCGGCAAACCGACGGGTTAACCCGACGGTTTGCCGGTTAAAACCACATCAAAACCGCCTTTGTGTTCCGGACGGAATGCGTGTCTATGGGTGCATATCATTTGGTTGAGCCGACGGGTAAACCCGTCGGTTTGGTATTGTTCTTTGTCTTTTATTAATACGGGTTTGAAACTTTTCGCCCAAAATTTTTCTTTGATTCCGTCGGCGTATTGGACTTTTTGCTTTTTTGATACAGCCAACGGGTTAACCCGTCGGTTTGCCGGTTAAAACCGCTAAAAGAGATTACCGGTTCAGAGTATATATTTTGCAAACGGTGGTCGAAATACACTTTATTTTTCTTCAAGTCCCAATCCCACATACCGTCAATGGCAGCTTTCATTGTTTTAGATAATCTGTTTTCGCTTTCTTTTAGTGCTTTTTCTGCTTTTTTGCGTTCGCTAACATCTCTGTAATTAATAATTATACCGTTTACAATGGGCGAGTGCAACATATTTTTTGCAGTTCCTTCAAGGTATTTTATTGAGCCGTTTTTGTGATATGCTCTGAAACTGATTTTTTCGATTATACCGGATTTTTTAATTCCGGCTTTCATTACTTGCATTAATTTATTGCGGTCGTCGGGAGCATGAATTCAAAAGTATTTTTCCCGATTCTTTCTTTTGTGGAATATCCAAGAATAGTTGAATTAGTCTCACTTTGAAAAATAACATTGCCATGAATGTCAATAACCGAAAAAGCATCGGTATTATTTTTCATTAATTCTTTGAAATAATCTTCGCTTTTTGTTTTTGATAATTTTTCGCGAAGTTCTTTTACTTCATTTTCTAATTCTTGGTATGTGAGTTTTGTTTTCATAGTTTTATTTTTTAGTTGGTGCTAACGGTCTGTATAGACCAACAACAGACCCAAAATCAATCAAAGGATCATTTTGGACTAAAATCAAAGTTTTACACCCAAATATTTCAGTTGCCCAACACCAAAAACACTATATCCCCACATAATTGTGCGGGGTAATTTTCAGCAGTTCTTCTTTTACCCGGTCATTTATATCTAAGCCCCGGATAAACTGCTGTATGGCTGCTTTGTCTATTTTTACGCCGGTTCGAGTCAGGTCTTTCAGAGCCTCGTAGGGTTTGGGATAATTTTCACGGCGCAATATCGTTTGAATCGCTTCGGCTGTTACCGCCCAATTGGCCTCAAGGTCAAGTTTTATTTTTTCTTTATTGATTTCAAGTTTGCCAAAACCTTTTATCAACGATTTAAATGCAATAAGAGTATAACCCATGGCCACACCAAGGTTGCGTGTAACCGTAGAATCGGTTAAGTCTCTTTGCAATCGAGAAATGGGTAACTTCCCGGACATATGATTGAACAAAGCATTGGCCAATCCTAAATTTCCTTCGGCATTTTCAAAATCAATAGGGTTCACTTTGTGCGGCATGGTAGATGAGCCGGTTTCTCCCGGGATTATTTTTTGCTTAAAATAATCTATGGAAATATAGTTCCACATATCTCGAGCCAAATCTATCAGAATGGTATTTATTCGTTTCAAGTTATCGAACAAAGCCGACAGGTTGTCGTAATGCTCTATTTGAGTAGTCGTTTGCGAACGATCCAAGTTTAACACATGGTTGACAAAAGAATTGGCAAACTGCACCCAATCCACCTCAGGATAGGCCGCCGCATGGGCGTTAAAATTACCGACTGCTCCGCCAAATTTAGCCGAATAGGGTATCAACTGCAACTGAGAAAATTGCTTTCGCAAACGTTCAGAGAATACCTCTATTTCCTTCCCGACTCTGGTGGGTGATGCCGGTTGACCATGAGTTCTGGACAACATACTGATAGTTTTCCATTCCTCGGTCAATTCAAACAGAATACCCATAAACTTTTGAAATTCAGGCATATAAACATCATACATTGCATCTTGCATACTCATGGGGAGTGCCGTATTATTAATATCTTGCGAAGTCAATGCAAAATGGATAAACTCCTTATATTCTCCGATACTTAGCTCTTCAAACTGCTCTTTAAGAAAATACTCTACGGCCTTTACATCATGGTTGGTCGATTTTTCAATAGCTTTAACCTTTTGGGCATCCTTTTCATCAAAGTTTTTTTCAATTAAGCGCAACTTTCTGAACAACTGTTTATCCATGTTTTTTAACTCCGGCAACGGAAGTTTGCACAAGGCAATAAAATATTCTACTTCTGATTTAATCCGATATTTTATCATTGCAAATTCAGAAAAATACGGAGCAAGAGATTTTGTTTTGGTTCTGTATCTTCCGTCAATTGGTGATATGGCAGTTAGTTCCTGAAATTTCATTTGGTCTGTTTTTTAGGGCTTATTTTTTGGTTATTCTCTTAAAAGCCAAAAAAATCACCGGAAAATTTCCGATGATTTTCTTAGAATAAGTAATTATTTCTCAATCAACGTAAATGAAGAAATAAAGGCTTCAATCGCTTCTTTATCTGCTTTGGCTTTTTCGGCCAATACATAAACTTGGTAAAATTTATTGCCTACCAAATAGATGTTTGCTCGATTATACACTTCAATACCCGATGTAATACCGGTGGCTTCAACCAAACGCCCCGGATGTCCGTCAATTTTAATTTCCTCTTTTTTCAAAATTTCAACTTTCGAAAATTGCTCCAACATTCCGGAAACTCCGCCGTCAAGCATATCGCCTTTATCTGACAGTCCGGTCATAAGTTTAGGCATATTTGAAATGGCCACAAAATACACTTGTGATCCGGCGTCGTGCATAAATGTATTTAACTTTAAATTTCCAATCTCAGTAGGAACATCCTGAGATCCGGGTACAGGGTTTTCCGGAAATTCGACAGAAAATCCAAACTCTTTTGAGGAAAATACATCGGTTATGTTCGATTTTGTATCCTCAACATCAACGGTAACCTCTTCATTATTATTTTCTTGTTTTGGTGTATCATCAGTACACGCAAAAAGTAAAAATACGGGCAAAATAACTGCAAATAAACGTCTTGTCTTCATAAAATATATTTTTAATTAAAGTGAATATTGAATATTACAAAGTTAGGATAAAATTCGTTGTTGGGGTGTAAAATACATTTTTTTTAACTCCCAATTTCACTTTTACCACGGTTTTTTAATTTATTTTTCCCATGTATTCGTCTATTTATTGGAACAAAAAAAAATGATTCATCATTTATAAAGTCCTTTTTAATAATTTTCAGTCAATAAATTATATCTTAGAGTCTTTAAAAAAATATATTTTATGAAATATTGTCGATTTTCTTTTCCGTTAATTTTGCTGCTGTTTTTATTCAGTTGCGACTCTGAAGAACAATCCGAACAACGAAATATCTTCGCAGACAGTCTCAACTTCAAAATTTATGAGCTGGGATATACCAAAAATACAAAACAGTTAATTCAACTTATCCAAACGCAAGAAACCTTAAGCTCCCGAAACAAAATTACGGCAGCAAGAGCATTGGCCGGGCTCCGAGATACTTTGGGGATTCCTGTACTGATAAACTACTTACAGTCCGGCGATTCTTTGCTTAAGGCGGAAGCAGTTTTTGCTCTAAGCAGAATTCCCGGTAAGAAAACCACACATGAACTTAAAAAAGCATTTAATAAAGCACCGAATAAATACATCCAATCCTTGATACTTAAGGCACTGGGTACTGCCGGCTCGGAAGAAGAACTCATTTATTTATCGGATAAATTATACAACGAAAAACAACCGATTTTGCTGCACGGACAGTTAGAGGGCTTGGCCAAACTGGCAGAAAAAAATATCAGTTCATACAAATTATTGCCTCGGGTGGTAGGAATTTTGCAATCGAACAACATTCACGACAGTACCAAAGTTACGGCAAGCTATTATTTATCACGTTCCAAACCGGAACTTACCGATTTTGAAAACGATCTTATCCAAGTTTATCACAGCTCAACCCTCCTTACGGTAAAAACTAATTTGCTCAAGGCGTTTAGTAATACCAAGCATCCGAAATTGAAACAGTTTATACTCCGCATAGTCAAAACGCCGGATATTGATTATCGTGTAACCGTAAATGCATTAAGGGCACTGCAGCCCTATGATTACGACAGTATAAGCAAAGCGGTGCGCCCGATGCTTGTCGCAAAAAATATCCATAAAGCCAAAGCGGCTGCTGAGTTTTTCTATGCCAAAGGAACGGTTCAGGATTCGGCCTTCTATTTATCTCAAGCCACCCGGATAAGTGATTGGAATATAAATACTGTACTTTGGGCAACAGCACTAAGATACAGTGAGCAAAAAGACAAAATAAACAAACAAATTCTTAAAAAATATACGCTGTCTCAAAACAATTACGAAAAAGCAGCACTTTTAAATGCCCTCAGGAACTACTACAAAAACTATAAATTTTTGGCCGATGAGATGTTTAAATCTGAGGTGTATGTATTAAAATATGCGGCTATATCGGCCTTAAACTATATTCAGCTTTCTTCGGGTTATGATGGATTTTTCAAAGGTCTGACAAGTGAAGAGCAAAAAACCTTAGAGACAGAGTTTTCTCAAACCTACAAGCGGGCCATTCTCTCACGTGATGTGGCTCTTGTATCAACGGCTGCCGAACTTCTGATGAACCCAAGCTTTGAGGCGAGACGATTGTATAAAAATACATTTTTCGTAAAACAAGCCGTTAATAACTGCAACTTGCCCGCCGATTTGGAGGCATGGCAACAATTATTAAAACTTGACCGGTATCTCAACGGCACATCAACAAAGCCCAAAATTGCCCAAAGGTATTATCGGCATCTGAATCGGGATTCCATAGCCCGTATTTTGCCCCGGCAAAAAATCCGCGTTTTTACGGAAAAAGGAAACTTTGATATTGAATTGCAGGTTAATAAAGCCCCGCAATCAGTAGCCACCTTTTTATTGCTCATCAACCAAAGATACTACGATGATAAAATTGTGCATCGCGTGGTGTCCGACTTTGTTATTCAGGACGGTTGCTCCAGAGGCGACGGTTGGGGAAGTCCGGCATTTGTCATTCGTACCGAGCCGGTCAATGAATCTTACACTGAGGGCTCGGTGGGGCTGGCTTCAGCAGGCAATGATACGGAGTCGGCTCAGTGGTTTGTATGCCAAAGTGCCACCCCGCATTTGGATGCAAATTATACATTGTTCGGAAAAGTTGTGCAGGGCATGGAGGTGGTGCACCGGATTCAAGTCGGAGACAAAATTCATAAAATAAGACCATTTAAAGAGTAACAGCTATTGCCGTTGAAAGTACAATTTTTGTTAAAAGCAACAGAAATATCTAAATTTCAAAAACTATTTTTATATTTGCTTGCGTTAAATGAAAACATACACATCATGCCGGATATATTGAAGCTTATACGCATAAAAAATCTTTTAATTATTGCTGCCACACAATACTTAATGCGCTATGCGGTAATTGCATCCTTTCTGAACTATAGAGGCTACAACTTGGAATTCGGGCATTTTAATTTTTTCTTGCTTGTCCTGACTACCCTATTAATTGCAGCTGCCGGATACGTCATCAACGACTATTTTGACACCAAAACGGATATATTGAACCGCCCTCAATCTATAATTGTCGGAAAAACCATCTCCAGACAAACCGCCATGATACTCCATGTTGTACTAAATTTACTCGGCCTATTGTTGGGCTTCTACATTTCATACGCTGTCGGAATTTGGAAGCTGGTTTACATCTATATTATGATTACCGGTTTACTTTGGTTTTATTCTTCGGCATTTAAGCGCCAATTTTTAATCGGAAATATTATTGTTGCCCTCTTGGTTGCCATTGTCCCCCTGATGCCGGCACTTTATGAGGTAGCTCAGTTGAATGAAATTTACAGAAAAGGTCTTATTCTGTTGCATACCAACTTTAACGGCATCTTTCACTGGATTGCAGGATTTTCTGTTTTTGCCTTTCTGACGAACCTGATTCGTGAAATAATAAAAGACACGGAAGATTTTGAAGGAGACAAAGCATACGGGAGACGATCCATACCGGTTATTTCCGGCATTAAAAGAACAAAAACAGTCATTATTTCACTCATCGGGCTAAGCACAGTATTATTAATTTTGTCTTGGATATTTTTTGTCCGAATTAAAATGGAGATTCCCATTCTTCAATGGGTATCGGCACTTTACTTTTTAATAGCCATTTTACTGCCATTCGCCTTAGTGGCAATCAAAGTAATTAAGGCTGAGGAAAAAGAAGATTGGACCCTGGCCTCCAAGCTGGCAAAATGGGTGATGCTGTTCGGAATTTTATTTGCACTGATTATCCGATTTTCATACGATGCTTTACAAGTCTGAAGCATTTAAGCCCTGAGGTCTATTTAATATTGCTTATGCACCGGCGCAATGTCAATATAATCAGCCATTTACAATTAAGTAAATATACAATTAATTTTTCATAGGTGCTTATTACAATAGTTCGTTAAATTTTTATAATTCCCTGATATTCAATTCTTTATAAAGCAAGCCGTAAGCAAGTTAAAGTGTTGATTATTACGTGCTTAGTTTGTAATTCGTAATTTAACGAAGTGTTGTATTAATCATAAAAGAACAAACTGACTTTTTATGAGTTTAGATAAAATTAACCGCTACAAAATTTTATTAGCCTCAAACTCTCCCAGGCGAAAAGACCTCTTGTCCAAGGCCGGAATAAAGACAACTGTCATTACCGGAAATAAAGTAGATGAAAGTATCCCGGCCGAAATTCAGACCAAGGAAATTGCTCAATATCTGGCAAAGAAGAAAAACTCAGCCTACCAAAATTTACACAAAAAAAACACCGTTTTAATTACTGCCGACACGGTGGTGATTAAAGAAAATCAGGTACTGAACAAACCGAAAAACAAAGAAGAAGCCCGCCGAATGTTGCACAATCTATCCGGCTCTGAGCACGAAGTTCATTCCGGAGTTTGTATTTCAACAAAAACTCGGGAGCTTGTTTTTTCAGAAATCAGCACCGTCTTTTTTGACAAATTAAGCGAAACCGAAATTGAGTATTATATTGAAAATTACAAGCCGTTTGACAAAGCCGGAGCATACGGTATTCAAGAATGGATTGGACATATAGGCATAGTTAAGATTGAAGGCTCCTATGACAATATTGTAGGCTTACCCACAAGGGCAGTCTATCGGAATTTAATTGAGCTGTGCCGATAACGTTATAACATTAAAAAACTATAAATTTACATATAAACAATTAATCTATGAGTGCGGTCTAAAAATTTATAAAGTTGATAGTTTATAAAGTTAAGTTATTCATAATTAATTATTTGCAACAAAAGTATAAAATATTTTAATTTTTGATTTTCAATCTATTAACTTTACAAATTTACAAATTTTATGCTTTTTAAACTAAACTCATCTATAAAAAATACAGTTCTCAAATATTTTAAATTAAATTACAAACAAAATTAACAACGTTATGATAAAAAAAATCACCAAACTATTATTAGCATTTTTAATTGTCTTTGTAACGGCAGTAAAAGCCGACGAAGGCATGTGGATTCCTATATTGTTAAAAAAATACAATATTGAAGACATGCAAAAGAAAGGTTTTAAACTGACAGCCGATGACATATACAGTGTAAACCAAGCCAGTATGAAAGATGCAGTTATGATTTTCGGCGGTGGCTGTACCGCAGAATTTGTCTCGAGCCAGGGGTTATTATTGACAAATCACCACTGCGGATACGGAGCAATTCAGTCTCACAGCAGCTTAGAGCACGACTATCTCACCAATGGATTCTGGGCCGGTGCCAAAAATAAAGAATTGGCAAACCCCAATTTATCCGTAAAACTGTTGGTACGAATGGAAGATGTAACCGACAGAGCTTTAACGGGAGTTAATGAAAAAATGACTGAATTTGAACGTGACGAACTGATCAAAGAAAATGTAAAAGGAATAATTGACCAAGCCACTAAGGACACACACTACATCGGAAAAGTAAAACCATTCTTCCACGGAAACCAGTACTTTCTCTTCATTGAAGAAGTCTATAAAGATGTGAGATTGGTGGGTACTCCTCCGTCGGCGATAGGGAAATTCGGCGGCGATACCGACAACTGGATGTGGCCGAGACATACAGGAGATTTTTCCGTTTTCAGAGTATATGCCGATAAGGATAACCAACCCGCTGAATACTCGGAAAATAATGTTCCTTTTACACCGAAAAAGCATTTCACCATATCAACCAAAGGCTATAAAAAGAATGATTTCACCTTAGTTTTCGGCTATCCGGGCAGCACCCAAGAATATATGCCGTCTTACGGAGTAGATTTAACCAAGAATGTGATAAATCCGGAACGCATTATGATTCGCCGAAGTATTTTGGATATCATGTCGGAAGATATGGAAGCCGACCCCGCCATTCGAATAAAATATGCCTCAAAATATGCCCATGTTTCTAACGGTTGGAAAAAATGGATTGGAGAAAACCGAGGACTTAAACGTCTGGATGCCGTAAATAAAAAATTAAACTACGAAGAAAAATTCTCGAAATGGGTCGATGCCGACAAGGAGCGTAAAGCAAAATACGGAAAACTATTAAGCGGCTACAAGGAGCTATATGCAGCTTACACGCCCTACAAATTTGCCGAAAATTATTTCTATGAGACCATTTGGAGAATGGAAAGTGTGAAATTAGCCTCAAGAATAGCCGCCCTCAGCCGAAAAGGTGCGGATTATACCGATAAAGATATCGAAAAACTAAAAAAATACGGAAAATCATTTTTCAAAGACTACAATCTCTCAACCGACAAAAAAATATTCCGACGACTTCTCGGCTTATATTATAACAATGTGGAGAAGCAATTTATACCGGAATTTATGGAGTTTGAAAGTGCCATGCGGGAATTGGGCTTTGCACAAAACTATATTTTAGACCTATACACGGAATATTATTTCAATGAAACATTCTTTTTGAACGAAGATAAATTTAATGAATTTATTAAAAACTACACCGGTGAATTTTCAGAAATTAAACAAAGCCCGGTTTATGTATTCTACAAGAATTTTGTCAATATGTTTGTTTCGGGAATCAACCCCAAAACCATGGAGTTTGACAATAAAACCAACATTTTGGACAGAAAATACATGAAAGCTCAAATGGAATTTGAATCGGATAAAACGTTCTATCCCGATGCCAATTTCACTCTTCGGGTAACCTACGGAAAAGTGGACAGCTACCTGCCCAAAGACGGTGTATTTTATAAGCATTATACGACGCTTGAAGGCGTGGTTGAAAAGATAGACCCCAATATTTACGATTATAATGTGCCGCAAAAACTAATCACGCTCTTTGAAAACAAAGATTATGGCCGATACGGTGAAAACGGAGAGCTGCATGTTTGCTTTATTGCCTCCAACCATACTTCGGGCGGCAACTCCGGAAGCCCGGTAATCAACGCCAACGGAGAGCTTATCGGAATTAATTTTGATCGCAACTGGGAAGGCACCATGAGCGACATTATGTACGATCCGGACCAATGCAGAAATATTTCGGTTGATATCAGATACGTTCTGTTCCTAATTGATAAATATGCCGGTGCCGGCTATTTGACGGACGAAATGGATATTGT
>JAYEIA010000162.1:0-9785 GCA_034659855.1 Bacteroidota bacterium | reverse complement strand
AGAAGTGGGCATAGGGGGTTATCAGGTCGATCCCAGTCAAGGAACGCATTTTTTTCAGAATTTGACCTCCCTCAGGGTGGGTTACTTTACGGTAAATACCGTAACCAATGACGGTCATATTGATTTTGAGCGTTTGGATGCACTGGAAGCAGAGTTTGAGCAAGGTAGTGTCAGACATGTCCGGTTAAAAAAAGAATTGATTATAAAAATTGACGGAAAAAGAAGCCGAGGCATTGTAATTGATGCTGAGAAGGAAAAGAAACTCATGCAATAAGTAATGATACAATTATTTAATGATATAATGGTGCAATAATTCAACTGATTATCACTAATATAACTGATGTTTCGCAGGAAATATTAGAATCGTATATTGCTTATTACTATCAGTTTATATTTTTGTGATCTGCACCTGTGTGGTGTTTTATTATACAGGATTTAGCCGGATACAAATTTTTGTCAGGAGAAAACACCATAGCCGTCAAGTTAAGATATAAACAACATGCTCAACCTCCGAAAAATAATCAAAATTACAACTTAATACAGACTGTAATTCAACTAATTAACGTTTTAGCTTGACACCTATGGTAAAAACACCACACAGGTGCAGATATGAAATGTAATGTGGCAGGGTAAATTGTCTGTAACCGCATTTATACAAGTCGTTTGTTATAATATGTTATCTTGATTTAAATCAGCACAATACAATGAACAGCTATAAATTAAGTTTATTGAAATTAAGAAATTTTGATTCTGAATTTGTGTTTTCGGCAACTTCCTCGGGAGGTCCGGGAGGGCAACATGCCAACAGACGAAGTACAAAAATTGAGCTTCGTTTTCATATCGGCGATTCCGAAAAACTGAATGATACTGAAAAGAAAATCATCACCGGCAAATTACATCACAGAATTACAAAAGACGGTTTTTTGATACTCTCAGTACAGAGTTCTCGTTCTGCATTGCGAAACAAGCTCAAGGCCAAACGAAAGTTTTTTGAGCTGATTGCTGAAGCATTAACTCCCCAAAAGAAAAGAAAAGCTCCCAAGAAACCGAAATCATACCACCGAAAACGCTTGGACAAAAAGAAAAAGAAGTCTGAAAAGAAGCAACGACGTAAGAATGATAAGTTGCAATGAAGAAAATAACAATTTAAAAAATCAGACGTTCTTTGGGTATGAAAAAAATGTACATAGTTTTATTGTTAGGGCTGTTTTCTCTTGACGCATTGCCTCAGTCATATATAACATCGGTTGGCGTACGTTTCGGCACCGACTACGGACTCACAATTCAGCAACGCCTTCTGAAACATGTAACTGTGGAAGGAATAGCCCAATCAAGCTTGCATCGAGAGGAATTAATGATAACCGGATTGGGCGAATATCATATTCCTGTATTCACCAAACGGCTTAATTTTTATGTTGGCGGCGGTTTTCATCAAGGGTTTCATACAAGCAACGATATTCCTTTTGAACCCGCCAAAGGAATTAGTGCTGTTGCGGGAGGGGAATTTACCTTGGCGCGTTTTACGGTTTCGTTCGATTATAAACCGGCGTTTAATTTAAGCGGCGGTGAAAAATCTTGGTATATGCAATCCGGGGTTTCCGTACGATACGCTATTATCTCTCAGCGAGCATTTTCGCGATATAAAAAACGCAGACAGCGTGATAAGAAACGGGAAAAACGCCGCAAGAGTCGTGAAGATTTTTTTGAACAACATTTCAATTTTTAAGGAACGGATACGAAATAAATTATGATAGTAGAGCCACGCCGCAGCGTGGCTCTACTTTACAAAATTTGCGAACAGCAACGCTATTTATGAAACATCCCTAATTTTCAGATAGTTTTAGCTTTGTAAAGTAGAATTAAGAGAAAACTTTACTACCTTTGTTCTTACTATTTTTTGGTAAAGTATTTGCAATAGATTAATTTCAAATTATAAAAAAATATACAATATGAAAACCGGATTTTTGATTGCTTTGTTCTTCCTAAGTATTTCTGTAGGAATTGCTCAAGAGAGTGGCACCCTAATGATAAAAGCAAATATGCAGGGAGCTGTTGTAAAACTTAACGGCGTAACAAAGGGCAAAACTCCTTGCAACCTAATTGTTGATGCTGAAATATATGATATTACGGCAACAAAAAATGTGAGTAATACAGAAAAATATTTTGTCAAAAAAACGATAACGCTGAGGAAAGGCGAAGTAAAAGAGATATTTCTGATACTTGAAAACACAGTAACAGATAGTGAGGATGCTACCGAAACAGATGTTACTGAGAATAAAAACAAAAAAGAAGATAAGGAAGAAGGTAAGGAAGAAGATAAGGAAGAAGGTAAGGAAGAAGATAAGGAAGAAGATAGTAAAGAAGAGGAAAAGGCAGAATATAGCATGACCGATTCGCGAAATAATCTGAAATATAAAGTAGTTAAAATAGGAACTAAATGGTGGATGGCCGAAAATTTGAATTATAAATCGGGAGACGACAGCTGGTCTTATGAAAACTCTGCAAATAATGCCGGCGAATACGGAAAATTATATACTTGGAAAGAAGCAAAAAAGGTATGCCCCACCGGGTGGCATTTGCCGAGTAGTAGTGAATGGAATACTGCAAAAAATTACATCTCAAAACTTGACATTAAAATGGGCGGTGTCTATTATTATTTTGTGGGTTCATTTAGTTCGATTGGGGAAACGGCCGGGTTTTGGACATCAACATCGAGTGATGCATCGAATGCTGTGGCTAAAACATTCCGAAAAGGGAGCAATCTTATGAAAACTGAGCAACAAAATAAAACTTACGGATACTCAGTAAGATGTGTAAAAAATTAACTTTTATTTTTGACGAAGCTTACAAATATTTCAGAAAATGAAATTTAGGTTACACATAAAATTTAATTTGGTTATTGTCATAGTCATTGTTACGATTGTTTCATTGGTGATTTCTTTTCTTGTAATATCAGCACAACTATCTGCCCAGCAAGAAGACGGATATACCATAATAAGTGCTGAACGGCAAAAAGTGCGTGATATGAAAATCACACAAACGGTTGATGCCATTACAAAATTTGATTCAAAAGCACCTTATCGGAAGGTTTTGGAAGATTCCTTGGAAAGTTATCTGAGTAATTTAATAAAAACACATCAGTATTTGCAAGGAAAATCACAATATACGGGCTTTATTAAGCAAAAAGAAAGCAGTAAAATCAAAGAACTGTTTGCTCAAATTGAACCTCACTACGATAATATTGTTGAAAATGTTCAAAAAATAACCCAAGATACGGCCTACCGAAAATTTAAAATTTTGAATGAGTTAATTATTTCTCAATCACAGTATTTGCCCTTGATGACTCAAATTTCTGACCGGTTCAGTAAAGAAAACCAAAAAAGAGAAATCCGATTAAAATATACAACATCTTTTATTCTTATCATATTGCTTTTGGAAATGATTTTTGTGGTTATTTCTGTAATTAAAAACTATAATCAACAAAAAATAGTCGAAAAACAAAAAAATGAAATACAAAGTACAAATGAAGACATGGTTGCCGCCGAAGAGGAACTCAAACAGAACAATGAAGAATTGCGGAGTTTGAACGATCATTTGGAATTTCAAAAAGATGAAGTTGAAAAAGCACATATAATACTGCAAGATAAAAATTTGGAATTGGAATTATATCATATGGTCATTGAACAAAGTCCCGTTGCCATTTTATTTACAAACTTGGAGGGTAATATTCAGTATGTAAATTCGGCATTTTCTGAAATAACAGGCTATTCTTCCGAGGAAGTAATCAATAAAAATCCTAAAATTTTAAATTCAGGAAAAACCCCGCACAAAACATTTACCGGTATGTGGAATACAGTAAAAGCGGGTGAAATTTGGAACGGTGAATTTATAAATCATACCAAAACAGGAAAGGAATTTATTGAAAAAGCTGTTATTTCACCAATTAAAGATGCAGATAATAAAATAACGGGCTATGTCGGAATAAAAAATAATATTACAAAATTAAAGATAACTGAAAAAAGACTTCAAAAAAGCCGGGAAGAATTAGAATTTAAACATAAACAACTCACCGGCAGTATTAATTATGCCAATTTAATACAACAAGGATTACTCACGTCTAAAGGGCTTATAAGTAAATATTTGAGTGAGTATTTTTTAATTTTCAAACCGAAAGACGTGGTAAGCGGCGATTTTTATTATATTAATAAATTGGGAGACCATCTGATTTTTACCGTAGCTGATTGTACCGGACACGGTGTAGCCGGTGCTTTTTTGTCCGTTTTGGGAATTACCTATATTCATGAAATTGTGAATTACGAAACAACAAACGATCCCGGTACGGCATTAAATATTTTAAGAAACCGATTTAAAAGAACAGCTAAAAATTTTGGGCAAGTTAGAAATGTCGGTCTTGATATAGCATTATGTACATTAAACACAAAAACAAATGTTTTACAATATGCCGGAGCCTATAATCCGATGTATATCATAAGAAAAGGTAAACTGATTGAATACAAAGCAACACGAAATCCGATAGGTAATTATCCCAAAGAAACCCCATTTAAAAATCATAACATACAATTAGAAGTTAACGACCAAATATACTTGTTTTCAGATGGTTATCCCGATCAATTCGGCGATCCGATTTTAAGAAAGATAAACAAAAAACGCTTTAAGGATATTCTGCTTGACAATTCAAGCTTGCCTATGGCTCGGCAAAAGGAAAATTTAGAATCCTTTTTAAACCAATGGCAAGGCAAAGAAGAACAGGTTGATGACATTACGGTATTGGGGCTGAAAGTGTCATTTGAATAGGGGGTTGTTGCTTTTGGATTAGGGCTAAATTTTCTTTTATGATGGTTTGTTTATTCCTTTCATGAGCCGAGTATAAAAAGTATAAAGTTTGTAAAGTCAAAAGTGTATGTCGCTTATAATCAAAAACTTAAGCAAAAGTACGAATTTGAATTAAAACCCTTATTTTCAACATGATAACTTTATAAACTTTCAACTTTATAACTTTTTAGACTGAACTCATAGATATAAGAAATAATCATAAAAACCGGAATACTTTTTGTACTTTTAACACCAATTTAGAATCTCAAAATGAACAGAACAAGAGTCTTAAATATAGTTACCATTTCTCTTATGGCTGTAATAGTCGTACTCCTATCTATTTCTTCTTTTATTATCTTTACTAAAATCTCGGAGCAAGAAAACGACGGTATTATTATAAAACTTGCCGAAAGACAACGAACAATTGATATGAATATAACGCAGACTGTTGATGCTATAATTAAATTCGACAAAAATGCAACCTATCGTAAAACGCTGGAAGACTCATTGCGGATATATCTTCATGATTTTGAAAAAGCACATAATGCACTTCAACACGGAGACGAAAACTTAGGCTTCAGTAAGGTAACTAAAAGTAAAAAACTTGACAGTTTATTTAAAGCTGTAAAACCCTCTTATTCCAATATTTTACAACAAGCCGGAAAAATCATAAACGACAGTGTGTATCACAAATTTGGAATTCTTAATGAATTAATCATCGCTCAAAGTCAATTCCTCCCACTAATGAATAAGGTCGTTGCCCAATATACCGTAGAAAATCAAAAACGACAAAATAGCGTAAAGGAAACATTAAAATTCACTTCATTTTTAATAGTTTTTATATTACTTGTAGAAGCTGTTTTTGTGATTATTTCGGTCAGCAAAATTTCAAGACAACAAAAATTATTGAAACAGCAAAAAGTAGATATTTCAAAAAAAGCCAAAAAGCTACAATTTGCACATAATGAAATGGCGGCTCAAAATGAAGAAATCAGACAACAAAATGAAGAGATACTTACGGTTAATGAACATTTGGAGGATAGTAAAGCCGTAGTGTCTGAGCAAAATGATAAACTTAAAGAAGTAAATCAAGAAATATTGCACGGAATAAACTATGCCGCCAAAATGCAAGAATCATTGCTTGCCTCACCGCGTAAAATGAAAGCCATATTGAAAGATTATTTTCTTTTATTTAAACCCAAAGATATAATTAGCGGCGATTTCTATTATGTAAAAAAAGTTTCGCAATACAATATTTATGCCGTAGCCGATTGTACGGGGCATGGGGTATCGGGAGGTTTTCTGTCGGTATTGGGTATAAAATCCTTAAATGAAATTCTCAGAATATCCGGAATAACTACTGCGGCAGAGGTACTGACCGTCTTGCGATCTCAAATAAAATCTGTCTTTAAGGAATTCGGAAGCAACAGCCAAAACGGAATGGATATCGCTTTATGTATGCATGACACAAATACTGACATGGTTACATTCGCCGGAGCCTATAATCCGTTATATATCATTCGAGAAAATGAATTGATTATATACAAGGCAACAAGAAATCCTATCGGAAATTATCCGAAAGAAATATCATTTAAATCTCACGAAATTCAGTTGCAAAAAAATGATATTCTCTATTTATTCTCCGACGGGTACGTTGACCAATTTAATGAAGATTACGGTAAAAAAATATCTAAAAAACGCTTTAGAAATATCTTGCTCGAAAACCATAAACTGCCAATGAACGAACAAAAGCAAAAATTAGAATCGTTTCTGAATGATTGGCAAGGACTCGAAGAGCAAATTGATGATATTGCCGTTCTCGGAATAAAAATATAATTCAATACTATTTTTAGAATAATATTGCTAAGCCCTGCACCTGTCAGGTGTTTTCACCTGACAGGAATTTCATTCATTTACCGGGAATTTTGCTTTCAAAACTGTTTTTGCCCAAAATCAAAAAACATTAAATTTGTTTTGGTTTGTATCCGGCTAAATCCTGTGTGGTGAAAACACCACACAGGTGCAGGATTTGTAACTACCGGCGTTTGGTATTGTTGCATTGAAAATAATAGACTAAGAATTTTTGTACTTATCCGGTATTTCTTTTGAAAAATATTTTGACGGTGTTTCAGCATTCAACAATTCGGCGAGTTGATCGTAATTATCATGATATTTCAGCAAATATCCTTTGGCACCGGCATCCATTATTTTTTCAATATAATTGTCGTGATTATAGACTGACAATCCTATAATTGTAAGATTAGGATATTTTTCCAGTGCCTTCTTTGTCGCCGTAATACCGTCCATATTCGGCATCATGATATCCATAAAAACAATGTCGGGCATTTCTATATCAGGATTTTCCAGTGCATCCAGAAATTCTTCTCCGTCGGCAGCTTCAAAAATTATTTCTGATTCTTCTACATATTGAATACTGAGAGCAAATAATTCTCTCATTGTTTTTTTGTCTTCAACCAGTATTATTTTATTCATGCCGTTAAGGTACAAAAAAATTATTAAAAAAAAAGCCCTGAGTTTATTTATTAAAACTCAAGGCCAAATACTTTTTGTATAAAATATATTTTTAGTCTTTAATGCATCTTACCCCTGTTCGTTATAGGCTATGCTGAGTTCGGCGGATGGCTCTGCCTCCGTCGAAATATTATTTTACTGTTTACCATAGAAAACTAAGAACGCTTACAACAAGAATATTTTCTTCATCGGCATAATTCCTTGCACTTGAATACAAATAATCTTCCGGATACTGTACAATGCCTGCCCTTACAGGATTTTGGTGAGTATAATTGATTTTTTGTTCTGTAAATTTTTGACTGTATATATGCTCTGCATGGTTCTCATGTGTCCAAATCTGATAATCCTGTCCTTTTTGGAACAACGTCGCTCGCACGCGTTTGCAACGCGTGCGGTATTGCCGTTCTCGGAATAAAAATATAATTCAATACTATTTTTAGATTTTTACTGTTAAGCGAAGTTTGTAACGCCGCTCGCGTGCATTTGCAATGCGTATTTTAAATTTCGCATGATACTTAAAAACCATAAGCATCCACTCTTTTCGGCTTTCTTTATTTGAATTTATAAGGTCTAAAAATTGTCTACTTGTAAAACTTTTCATGTCTCTTATAGTTCCGCTTAAATCTCCGTTATTGCTTCTACACATAATATGTATATGATTTGACATTATTACGTAAGCAAAAATTTCAAATCCTTTGTTGGTTTGACAATATTTTAAACTGTCAATTACTATATCTCTGTAAATTTTGCGTGAAAACAAATCGACCCAACCGACAATTTGTAGTGTCAGAAAATAAATTCTTTCAGGTTCTTTTATTTTGTATCCGGTTGACATTGTTTTTTTAGCAAGAATACGTATTATATTCTAATCTGTTGCCGAAACCGGGCAAAAGCCCTCAAAAATATTACGACGGCGGCAAAGCCGACCGCCTAACGCTGCACAGCCTAAAGCGAAGGGGGTTTTGTGCTTAATTATCAGAGTTTTATAAATTATTTTTCAATTAACTTAAAGTTCTTATTTTTAGCACTTTAACTTTATAAACTTTCAACTTTATAACTTTTTAAACTGAACTCATCATTAAATAATTAAATCATTTAAAGTATAAACTACATATAAACAAATTGCGAGTTATTATTAAATTCGTGGCAGAACCCAAAAAAAAGCCTTGAGTTTATTTATTAAAACTCAAGGCCAAATATTTTTGTATAAAATATATTTTTAGTCTTTAATGCATCTTACCGAAAAAGAATTTGCTTTATCGTCATATCCTCTTCCCACTTTAATTTTGTCGGCTTTGAAATAGCGATTGTACGCATTGGATTCATCAAAAGCCGATGAAGTCCAGAAATTGGTACTAACCGTTAAGTTTGAAAAAGATCCGTCATAAAAGCTTTTCGTACCTGCCATAATTACATTAAAGTGTGTTATTCCGTCTTTCATGAGTTGTTTTCCTTGGTTTGTACCTCGGTACCCTGTTTCTCCTGCTTCTGAACTTGGCATTCCGAGACTTTTTTCAAGTTGTATCCACTCATCATCGCTGGGTAAATGCCAACCCTGCGGGCAAGAATTTTGAGCTGCAGTCCAAGTATATAATCTACCGTAGATCTCACAATTATCACTTATACTGTCGTAGCAACAATTTCCGTCGCCGGTATCAAAATTCAAATTTTCTGCCATCCAAATTTGAGAGCCGATTTCAATTGTTCTGTATTCTTGATTATCTCTTTTATCGATAATTGTGTCTTCTTTGGCCATCGTTTTCTTTTCATGCTCGGGAACTAAGCCTTTTTTCAAAGTCAGAGTAATTTCTTTGACTTCTTTTCTGCCGATTGAAACTTCTCCGCTGTAAAAGAATTGCTCATAATCATTTATTTTCTTTACTGCCGTTACTTTATACGTTCCGTGCTCAATCATAATATTACAAGGAGTTTCTCCCTTTTTTTGTCCGTCGAGCTTGACAACAGCCCCCGAAATATTTGATTTTATGACTAAAGTGCTTTGACCTCGGACACTACTCAGTCCGAATAATAAAAGTGTAATTGATAGTAATAATTTAAAATGCTTCATTTTCTTGTATTTAGTTTCATTTAAGAGTTTGCAAAGTTATATCTTATTAAAGAAATTACAATAATTATACCAAGTTATTTTTTAAAGTACCTTAATACAACTTTTTAACGACAGCTTTTATTATTTATTTCATAAAAAACGGGTGATACTAAATACAGAGTAAGTTAGTCAGTTCACTTGCATGCAATATTTAAGTTAACTTAATGAAGAAGGAATTAGACCCGCGTTCGTTATAGGCTATGCTGAGTTCGGCGGATGGCTCTGCCTCCGTCGAAATATTATTTTACTGTTTACCATAGAAAACTAAGAACGCTTACAACAAGAATATTTTCTTCATCGGCATAATTCCTTG
>JAYEIA010000161.1:0-1946 GCA_034659855.1 Bacteroidota bacterium | reverse complement strand
TTTATTAACCTTATTTTTGCTTATGTATACGGTTAAGAATAAATCATTGGGGTCGGATGAGTTTGTAGTTTCTGAATTTGAATTATTCGCAACCTGCCCTTTTATAACTTTTATTTTAAGACTGTTGGATTTGTATTTTTGACCTTCAACGGTAACTTTTGCCGGAGGTATGGTAAAGGTTCCCACGTTTTTTGCCCTTAGGTAATAGGTGTATGAAAACGTATAACTCTGCGAACTTTTCCCGTTGATGTATTCAAAGCTTTGACTTGTCGAACGGTTGGGACCGGATAAGATATCAAAGTTGGAAATTGCCGGTTTTTCAAAGCCGGAAGCTTTAGCATTTACGGTATAAATCAACCTGAACGTTTCTCCGGTTTGCACGGCTTTTTCCGAAGCGGCCGTAAATTTAACTTGTGCCGCCACAGAATAGGTAATAACAATCAAGAGTATGAAAAGGATATTTTTTTTCATGAACATATGTTTTTTAATCGGCATTCAAATTTACCAATCTTTTTCTTTAGACGATGAGGATTTCATTTGTTTATGTTTTTTTAACTTTTTTTGAACAGCCTGTTCTTGCTTTTCAATGGCTCTCAGCCACATTTCCGCATCCTTGTCGCTAATTTTCATTGCTTTGGGCAGTGCATCAGGGTCTTCGTTGTCGGGAATATTGTCATTGTCGGAGTCCGTATCTCTGTAGTTGGGCAGGCCGTCATTGTCATCATCTTTCGGGTTGGTTGGGTCTTCGCCGGCTTCGTATGAATCAGGAATTCCGTCGTTATCCGAATCCTTGTCATTCATGTCGGGTTTGCCGTCATTATCGGTATCTCGGGGCTTTTGCTCATTGCCTTGTTCCACTTCATTGGGAATCCCGTCGCCGTCATCGTCGTTCTTGTTTTTTCCGTTTTGTTTGTTTTGGTTTTCTTTATCGCCTTTATTTTCTTTGTCTTGCTCTTTATTGTCTTTGTTATTTTCGTTTTGGTCTTTATTGTCTTTGCTGTGTTCTTGGTTTTTATTGTTTTGTTGTTCCTGTTCCAGTTTTTTAATTATTTCTTTCGTTTTAATATAATTGTATTTTGCTTTTTTATCTTCAGGATTTTTAAGCAATGCATTTTTATAGGCTTTTAAACCGGATTTTAAGAATTTGAGCCCTTCATCCATCTTTTTTTCTTTCAAAAGTTTGGGGGCTTGCATTACTAAACTATTGCCTAAATTATAATTGAGATCTGCCAATTTTTTAGTGTCAACGGTTGTTTGGATGAGTTTGTTTAATAATTCTTCTGATTTATTATATTTATCTTGTTTGTAGTATGCATTGCTGAGGTTGTAATTTGCAGCAAAAGAAGCCGAATCCGTATTTACGGCTTTTTGGTAGGCCACTTGGGCTTTTTGATATTTTTTTTCGGCATACATGCTGTTTCCTGCTCTTATAAATTTTCGCTCAGACTGCGAAACCGAAATAAGCGGAATCAGAAGTAATGAAACCGAGATGTAGAGGTATAAATACAAGCTTTTCATATTGAATTGTTTATTTTCAGCTAAGGAACGGAAACAAAATAACTTTGCCTAACTATCATAATTCATTTCGTATCTGTCCTAAACAGTTTTATTTTTTTAAGGTATTTATTTTTTCTTTCGAGAATAAAAAATTCCAAAATAAGAAGAATAAGAGCTGCAATTAGAGGATAGGCATATACTTCCTCGTAATTGTAGGTATCTTCTTGAGATTTTTGCTTTTTTATTTTTTCTAAATCTTTTACCACGATGTTTATGGCATTGTCTATATGGTTCCCCCTTGAATAGACGCCTTGCCCGGCTTTGGTTATTTTTTTTAATAAACTTTCATTGAGTTTGGTCAATATTCTTTTCCCGTTTTTGTCTCTTCGATAGTCTCCGGTTTCCGGGTTTATAATCGGGACGGCCTTTTGAGTCCCCATTCCTACGGC
>JAYEIA010000160.1:0-9892 GCA_034659855.1 Bacteroidota bacterium | reverse complement strand
AGGAAATTAATGACTAAATCACAAAAATTCCTAGAAGCACTTAAATTTAGTAGATTTATAACATATTGCTGTAAAAAAATGTTGTAAAATTTAATAATTATATCTTTATATAGCCAAAATTTCTCCCTCACTTTCAAGTACTCTCGCTTCTTTTTTTTGAAAGTAGGTATATTTGTTATCAATAAAAAAATCACTCACTAATTTATTTTGAGTCATTCCCAACGGCTTAAATTTATCACCGCTCTCAACCGATCGGTAAATAAGAGGAAACTCAATTTTGTCTAAATCCAGAAAAGCACTTTTTTTATCAAATTCCAATTTATGGGTATCGCCCCCAAGAGAAGTTGTCATGGAGAGATTTAATTCCGAAAGCAAAGTGGAGTCATTTTTATCAGTAATAACTTTTTTGAAATCTTCAACCGGGGATTCAGACAATATATAATACTCCCGATCTTTAAGCAAAACCATTTTGTCTGAATAAAAAACTTTGCCGGGTTCAGAATTTGCTGAATTCAAAATATCAGAAACCAATGAATAGTTAAATCCGTAATCCCTCAAAATCTCAAATAAAATTGTTTTGGGAGAGGTCGCTTCTAATAGTTTTTTTATTTCGACATAAAGTTTACCGTTTTTATGTGTTACTATTTTTTGCTTGTAGGACTCCACAATTTCAAGAAATAATTTTTCGGTTTCGGAAAGGATTTCAAGTGTTCGCTTTGTAGTATCTAAAAATGCCGGATTAATTTTTTGTAATTCAGGAACAACCCTTGCCCGAATTCTATTCCGCACAAACCGAACATCTGTGTTCGACTTATCAATACAATATTCTAATCCGTTTTTATTACAAAACTCCAAAATCTCAGTTTTCGCAGCAAAGAGTAATGGCCTGATAATTTTTCCGGATATCGGTTTAATTCCTGAAATGCCTCTAATTCCGGTTCCGGCAGCAAAGTTTATCAAAAATGTTTCTGCATTGTCATTGGCATGATGTCCGGTAAAGATAAAATCGGAAGTGGTTCTTTTGCGTTCTTCCTCAAACTCTTTATACCTGAGAATGCGTGCAGCCTCTTCTACGGAGTATTTGTTTTTTTGGGCAAAAGTCACTGTATCAAATCTTCTGACATTAATACTCAGCTGATTTTCAATTGCAAATGACCGGCAAAAAGCTTCGTCAGATTTTGCTTCGGGTCTTAATTGAAAATTGATGTGTATCAAGTGTGGCTTTATACCAAAGGCAAGAAGCAATTTAGCCAAACATACCGAATCCGGACCACCGCTAAAAGCTAAAATAATTTTATCTTTTTTGCTAAAAAGCCGGTGAGCCGTATTAAATTCCAGAAATTTTGAAAACAGTTTACTTTTCATCAATTGTAAATTCCGGGTTACAAATTATTCCGATAGCGTTGTTCCGGGGGATCCAATACAAAAGCTACCGGCAACTCTCCGCCCTCATTCAGCGGAGTTTCATGAGGTTTAGCTCCAAGCGCAAGTAAACGATTGTATTCTTTGACAATATCATCTACCCCCCAAAAGGTTACAAATAATGGTTTGCAATCTTCAACGGATTTTTCGCCGGGCTGCAACCCCAATTCATAGCCGCCAATATTGAAACCGACATCATACGGTTCATCAAAATACGGTTGAGTTTCAAAGGCCTTTGAACACCATTGCTTTGCTTTTGCCAAGTCGGATACCCGATAACTCAATGTTCTTAATCCTTTCATAATTATGAATTTAGATAAAAATATTTTTTACACTATTTGATATAATGAGTTCAGTTTAAAAAGTTATAAAGTTGAAAGTTTATAAAGTTAAAGTGCTGAAAATAAGAGTTTTAAGTTAATTCTAAAATAATTTATTAAACTCTGATAATTAAGCACATAACTTGTTTTACTAAAATAAAACATACTTTTTATACCGGACTCTATAATACTTTTAATCTTTTACTTGATGTTCAAACGTAAAAGTATCTAATTTAAACGGAAAGGCAAAAGAACGAGTTTAAATAAACTTCACCCCTCACCTTTCACCCTTCGCCTTTCTCCCATCACCCCAAGACCAAAATAGTTTTTAATATTTTGTTTTTTTCATGTTCTGAAAAAACTTAGTTTTGTGTCATTGATTAATTGTAAATATAAGATTTTCTTTAAACCTTCGTAAAATATAAATGGTATTCCTGTCTATTCATTGAATGCCGCCATGTTCAATTTAAACACGACGAAAAATGATTTTTGAAAACAAAACATTCCTTATAAACTTGCCTACTGTAGGATATACAGCCCTAATAGTGGTATTTGCTCTCCTATTCGGATATTTTACTATTTGGTTTATGAAAAAATTTAAAGAAAAAGAAGGCATAAAATTATTACAAACCTCTTTGTTGTCCATAATTGCTCTTAGTGCCATGCTGGGCATAAGTGTCATATTGATAAAGAATTTTAACAATATAGAACTGTTTGAAACCAAGTTCTTTTTTATCAAAGCAATAGATATTTATATTGTTTCCTTAGTTTTATTAATAACCTTTTTATCCGTCAAAGTACTCAATAAACTATTGTTTAAAAATTCTGAGACAATCAGCCGTCAAAAAAACGTAAAAAGACGCAGCAAAACATTAATCAAAGCAATACTGTGGATATTAGTTATTGCTTTAATATTTAAGATTATACTTAAGGGTAGTGTACACCCCGGAGAATACATTTTAGTTACCATATCAAAAATAGATATTACCGTTTTTGATTTATTTCTGCTTTCTGTAATTTTTGCCGCAACAAATTTAGTTTTAATGGCTTTGCGCCGATTTTTTGCTCATCAGGTTGATAACGGACATATGGAAATGGGAAACTCTGCGGCATTGTTCAAAATAGTAAAGTACCTTATTATAGTTGTTGCCATAGTTTTTGGTTTGAATTCTGCCGGATTTAATCTGTCCATATTACTTGCCGGCTCTGCTGCTCTTCTGGTTGGTTTTGGTATTGGAATTCAAAATGTCTTTTTGGATATTGTATCCGGCTTTATACTTTTGCTCGAACGCCCCTTAAAAGCTTCCGACATTATTGAAGTGGACGGGATAGTGGGTAAAGTTAAAAGTATAGGTATTAGAACCACCACCTTATATACTCGTGATGATACAATAATCAGGGTACCCAATTCGAAATTCACATCCGATATAATTGCAAATTGGAGTGATATAAAGAAAAATACCCGATTCAAAGTTGATGTAGGAGTAGCCTACGGCTCTGATGTTGAGCTTGTTATGAAATCACTGCAGAAATGTGCCGAAAATCACAAAAAAGTAGATTCCTACCCTGCCCCTTTTGCTCGGTTTGAAAATTTTGGCGATTCGTCATTAGACTTTTCATTATTTTTTTGGTCATCGGAGAATATGCGCATCGAACGCATCAAAAGTGACATTAGAGTTGCTGTTGATAAAACCTTCAGAGAACATCAAATCACCATACCATTCCCACAAAGAGATGTACACCATTATAAACATTAAGGAACGGAAACAAAATAACTCATCACAATATACAGAATCTTTAGGCTTTCATCTTGTTTAAGCGATCCTCAGACGAAATTATTAAAATGCTAAATCAAAAAAATTTTGAACATTTTTATTAAGTTGATGTATCCTAATAAACATAGCTATTGCAAAGACATATAGTCTATTTATTTAATAAATTGTTGAAAGTTTAATTTGCATACTGTTTGAATTTTTAAATATTTTTGCATACAATTATAAATTAATAGTTAACTTTACATAAAGTAATACTTGATTTGCATGCAACTTTAAGTAAGTCTTATAAGCATCTAAAAACAAGGGAATTATAAAATACCGGATATCGACTTAACAAATAAATAATCATGAGCACAAATTATACTGAAGACACCATAAAAACCCTTGAATGGAAAGAACACATCAGAAAGCGACCCGGGATGTATATCGGGAAGCTTGGAGACGGCTCTTCCCAAGATGATGGTATATATGTTTTGCTTAAAGAGGTTTTGGACAACTCCATCGATGAATATATGATGGGCTTTGGGAAAAAAATTGTGATTGGCAGAGATGAAAAAACGGTAACAGTGCGTGATTACGGTCGAGGTGTACCGCTGTCAAAAGTATTGGACGTAGCTTCCAAGATGAACACAGGAGCAAAATATGACTCTAAAGTATTTAAAAAATCTGTAGGTCTTAACGGTGTCGGAATTAAAGCCGTAAATGCTCTTTCGAGCAGTTTTATTATACGCTCATACAGAGAAGGCGAAGTCAAAGAGGCAGAGTTTTCGGCCGGCCATCTCGTAAATGACAAACCCATAGAACAATCTAAAGAAAAAAACGGAACAGAAATAATTTTCATCCCGGACAACGAGGTTTTTCCTGTGTTCACCTACATTGATGATTACTTGGCATCTATGCTCAAAAATTATGCCTACTTGAATGTTGGTCTTACGCTGGAGTATAACGGCGAAAAATTTAAGTCCAAAAACGGTCTGAAGGATTTGCTTGATGAAACCATAAAAGAAGAAGACAGACATTACCCCATCATTTCCTTCAGAGACGAAGACATTGAAGTTGCCATTACTCACGGCCAACAGTATGGTGAAGAGTACTACAGTTTTGTAAACGGGCAGCACACCACCCAAGGCGGGACACATTTACTCGCTTTCAGAGAAGCCATAGTTAAGGCTATACGCGACTATTTCAAGAAAGACTATGAAGTTTCGGATATCAGAACCGGCATCGTAGCAGCTATAAGTATAAAGGTTGAAGACCCGGTATTTGAATCGCAAACCAAAACAAAGCTCGGGTCTAAACGAATGGCTCCCGACGGGGCAACTGTGAGATACTTTGTTGTGGATACTGTGTCCAAAGCTTTAGAAATTTATTTGCATAAAAATACTGAGATAGCCGATGAAATTAAACAGAAAATTGAAGAGGCTGCTAAAGAAAGAAAGGCTATTTCAGGTATAAAAAAATTAGCCAAAAAGCGACAAAAAAAAGCCAGTCTTCATAACAAAAAACTCAGAGACTGCCGAATTCACTATAATACAAAACAAGGCAAAGAAAACGACTCCATGCTCTTTATTACCGAGGGAGACTCTGCCAGCGGCTCCATAACAAAAGCACGTGATGTTAAAACCCAAGCGGTTTTCAGCCTCAAGGGAAAACCCCTGAATACCTATTCCCACTCAAAAAAAGTGGTCTATGAAAATGAAGAGTTCAGCCTTTTGCAAGCCGCTCTTAATATTGAAGACGGTATTGAAAATCTGAGATACAATAAGATTATTATTGCTACAGATGCCGATGTTGACGGTATGCACATACGTCTATTATTAATTACATTTTTCCTGAAATTCTTTCCCGAAGTTATTCATAATAATTATCTGTATATACTGCAAACTCCGCTATTCAGAGTACGCAACAAGAAAAAGACAAGATACTGCTACAGCGAAAAAGAACGGGGAAACGCCGTTAAATCGCTTGGCAAAACTGCCGAGATTACACGATTTAAAGGTTTAGGTGAAATTTCGCCCAATGAATTCAAATATTTTATTGCCGAAGATATAAGACTTGACCCTGTGAAAATAAATAAAGAAGAATCCGTTAAAAAGATGCTTGATTTTTTCATGGGCAAAAACACAAAAGAGAGGCAGGATTTTATTATAGAGAACTTAAGAGAAGAGGAAGAGGTTATTTAATCAAATGACCGCCGAAATTTACAAACTCCTTTTCCGGTTTTGAATAAATACTGAAATGAAATACCCCAAACTAAGCATATTTATTTTTACTGCAGTGCTTTTTGTTGCATGGTCTTGTAACAGAACCCGGGACAGCTATACGCTGAATAAGCACTATATGGTAGAAAACAACAGGGTGTATTTTACTGATATTAATACATCAAACCCGGAGAAATTTCTGTTAAAAAAAGCCAATCCGACAAATTTTAAAATACTGACTCACTCAAAAAACAGAGGTCGAAAAGATGGCTCATGTTATGCTTGTGATAAATTATTGGTCTATTATAAAAATAAAATAATAGCCGGAGCCAACCCCGCCACATTTTCAATTCTAACTGATGGTTACTCAAAAGATCAAAAATCTGTTTTCTTTATGACCCGCTTCCTTAAAAATGCCAATCCCAAATATTTCAAAACACTGGGAAATTACTATGCCAAGGATAATCAAAGGATTTGGTTTTGCGACAAAGAATTAGCCTCTTCGGTAAACCCGGAAAACTTTGAAATCATTGACGGCTATTTTTCTAAAGACTCAACGCTTTTATTTTTAAATAATGAAAACAAACTCATTCCCATAAAAGGGATAGACCCTTTACATTTTACAAAATGTAATTCGAAAAAAAACGTAACAGACTCCAAGTTTCTTATCTATCATTCAAAGGATAACGTTATCATATTGGATCGTTCAAAAAACACAAACCAAAAAGGATTTATTCAGAAAATAACTGCCGATATAAAAAGTTTTGAAATTATTAATGAATTCTATTTCAAAGACAGCCTGTCGGTTTTTTATAAGGCAGTAAAAATTAACTCGGCAAACCCCGATAGTTTTATGGTGCCGGAAAATAAATACGCCAAAGACAGCTCTAATATTTACGATAAATCAAAAAAAAATATCGGGGCAAACCCGAAAAAATTTCGATTAGCTCGCAATGACACTTGCGATACCGCAAATCCGGCAAATTATTTTCATAAAGGAAATACCAAAAAATCATTATCCGAACCGGTAAATTAAATGTTTAACCCGAAAGTATCAGTACAAATAATATAACAGAATATGTCTGACGATAAAACAAAAAAGACCGAAAGTCAAGAGAATAATAAAAAAAGCGGGAAAGTAACCTATATCTCAGGAATGTATGAGAATTGGTTTCTCGATTATGCCTCCTATGTTATTTTGGAGCGCGCCGTACCTCATATCTCAGATGGTTTAAAACCGGTGCAAAGACGAATTTTGCATTCTATGAAACGTATGGATGACGGAAGATATAACAAAGTAGCCAACATCATTGGCCATACCATGCAGTTTCATCCGCACGGAGACGCGTCGATAGGTGATGCACTGGTTGGAATGGGACAAAAAGACTTGCTCATAGACCCCCAAGGAAACTGGGGTAATGTGCATACCGGAGACCGAGCTGCCGCACCAAGATATATTGAAGCGAGGTTATCAAAATTTGCTCTTGATGTAGTTTTTAACCCCAAAACAACAAAATGGAGAGAATCTTATGACGGAAGAAATAAAGAGCCGGTGCATTTACCGGTAAAATTTCCTCTGTTGCTAACCAACGGAATTGAAGGTATTGCTGTAGGATTGGCCTCTAAAGTAATGCCACACAATTTTAACGAGCTTATTGATGCCTCAATAAAACACTTGAAAGGAAAAAGTTTTGAGCTATACCCTGACTTTGCTACCGGAGGTTTTGGAGATTTCTCAGACTACAATGACGGACTCCGAGGCGGTAAAATAAAAGTGCGGGCAAAAATTGAAAAGGAAGACAAAAAAACCTTAATAATTTCACAATTACCTTACGGAAAAACAACAGATTCACTCATTGACTCAATTTTATCGGCCAATGAAAAAGGAAAGATAAAAGTCTCAAAAGTTGAAGATAATACGGCCGAAAATGTTGAAATAGTCATTAAGCTTACAGGGGGTATATCTCCGGATAAAATGATTGATGCCCTCTATGCGGTAACGGATTGTGAAATTTCAATATCACCAAACTCTGCCATAATATATAACGACAAGCCTCACTTTATGGGGGTAACCGAAATATTAAAAATTTCGACCGATAATACCAAGGAACTTCTGAAGAATGAACTTGAAATTCGCTTAAACGAATTAATGGAATCCTGGCATTTATCTTCACTCGAAAAGATTTTTATAGAAAACCGAATCTATAACCGTATTGAAGACTGTGAAACTTGGGAAGAGATTATCGAGACCATTGATAAAGGATTGGAACCGTTTAAGAAGCTTTTTAAACGAGGAATTACCCGTGATGACATTACACGACTGACCGAGATTAAAATTAAACGTATCTCCAAATATGATGCATTCAAATCAGACAAATACATCAAAAATTTGGAAGAGGAAATGAAGAAAGTAAAAAATAATTTGGCCCATTTGACAGATTATGCCATTGAATACTTTCAAAACATAAAGAAAAAACACGGAAAAGGAAGAGAACGAAAAACTGAAATGAAAAGTTTTGAAGAAATCTCTGCTCGAAGAGTCATTGTAAAGAATGAAAAATTATACTTTGATGCGGCAGACGGATTTGCCGGAACGGCATTGCGTAAGGCTGAATTTATTTCCGAATGCTCTGATATTGACGATGTAATAATATTTCGTCAAGACGGAAGCTACTTTGTTACCCAAGTAAGTGAAAAATTCTATGTCGGTAAAAATGTAATACATATTGCTATATGGAAGAAAAATGATATCCGTACAACATACAACAGCATCTACATTGATTCGAAATCGGACAATTATTACATGAAACGCTTTTTTGTGAAATCCGTAACAAGAGACAAAGAGTACAACCAAACCAAAGGCAACCCCAACTCAAAGGTGATATGGTTTACGGCAAACCCCAACGGAGAAGCTGAAACTGTCAAAATTTTGCACCGACCCAGAAAGCGTCTAAAAAAGAAAACAATTGAAGTAGATTTCAGCGAACTGGATGTTAAAGGAAGAAGATCAATGGGTAATTTGGTAACCAAGTATCCTGTCAAAAAAATCAGCTTGAAAGAAGAAGGAGTTTCAACTTTGGGTGGTCGGAAAATTTGGTTTGACGACTCTGTTCAACGACTCAATACAAGAGAAACCGGCATATTCTTAGGCGAATTTAAGGGCGATGACCGTATAATTGTTTTCTACAAAGACGGTGATTATGAAACCACCTCATTTGACCTGACAAACCACTACAAAGAGGAAGTAGCCGAAATAAGAAAATTTGATCCTGATACGATTTGGACATTAACTTATTTTGAAGCTGACCAAGGTTACAACTACATAAAACGCTTTAAAGCAGAAGATACCGGTTCTCTGAACTCTCTTGTCGGGGAGGATAAGGACTCCAAACTCATCAAGTTGTCAAGCGAAAAATTTCCGCAGTTTGAACTGTCGTTCAAGGGAAAGCATGCCGACCGAGAAAATGAAATTATTGACGCCGAAGAGTTTATAGGAGAAAAAAGCTACAGGGCAAGAGGCAAGCGATTAACAACTTATGACGTTAAAAAAATAACGGAAATAGAACCCAAACAAGTGAATGAACCCGCCTCTGATGATAATTCAGATCCGGAGTTAGAAGTTATACAAACCGATGATGAAGGAAACCAAACAACATTGAAACTGTAACCTTGAGTTCAGTTTAAAAAGTTAAAAGTTTATAATAAACGACTTGTATAAATGCGGTTACAGATAATTTGCTGTGCCACATTACAACGTGGCACGGTGTTCAAAATTGACAAAACGCAATTTAATATAATGTTTGTTATACCATGATAACATTCTTATTTGCAAGTTTTTATTGATTAAAACCTTGATATAAAGCCTTATAATTTCTATATACTCACAAGCCGTTTGCAGTATTTCATATCTGCACCTGTGTGGTGTTTTCACCACACAGGATCTATCCGGATACAAATTCCTGTCAGGTGAAAACACCATAGCCGTCAAGCTAAAACGTTAATTAGTTGAATTACAGTCTGTATTAAGTTGTAATTTTGATTATTTTCCGGAGGTTGAGCATGTTGTTTGCAAAACAAGCCCCGAAACCGGTTTTTGCTATTTTATGAGATCGGTTTCGACTTCGCTCAACCTCCGAAAGTAAAAAAATATTGCTCTAACAAACTGAATATATGT
>JAYEIA010000159.1:0-9898 GCA_034659855.1 Bacteroidota bacterium | reverse complement strand
TTTCTATATTCATTTTCAGTCAATCTAAATTTTCCTTTTTTCGCTCTTATTCCTTTAATTTCAGCTAAATATGAATTATTATTCACATTAACTTGAAAATCATAACCATCGCCGAATAATCTGGCATCATCTAAAATCCCATTTTTAAATAAATTAATGGAATTAAAATTATTCATAAAATATAATTCTGCTTCTAAACCAGTTTCTTGTAATTTCTTAAATCTTGATTTTACAATAGGTTTTGCTTTATATTGAATACTCATAATATCAAAAGTTTCTTTCATATATAACTTCACAATATTAGAATATTCTTTTACATTTTCATTTCCAAACAAACTATCAATCAATATTTTTCTATGTATATATGCGTCTCCTTTTTGCCACCAACCTTTTCTTCCATTATTTGGAAAAAAGTGGTCAAATAAATCCATTCTATTTTTAACAGTTCCGACTGTTTCTGCAATATTATTTTCTACACAAAAATTATAGAATGCTGTTTTTGTATTAAAACCAAATTCTTTGATAAAATCATTATTAAATTTAGATAAACCATATCCAATAAGATTTAATATTTCATAATTCTTATGTTTATTTCCTTTATTTTTCATTTATGATGCTTGCATATAAAGTTTACTATTTGCTAAATTTGGTAAAACATAATTTTCTGGATAACCTTGAAATCTGAAACATTCTCTTGGTGTTAATTTTCTAATTCCGTAATCATCAAGAATTAATGGCACATTATGCCCACCAGTTCCCATATTTGCGGTTAGGGTGGGGCAAACATTACTTTTGTTTTCTCTTACGTAAACTCTACGCCATTGATATATAGTGCTTTGAGATTTCATTACCTCTATTAATTTGGGGTAATATTGATGTTCTTTTTTATAGTAATATTTATCGTCTTGTTTTTCTTTGTCAATTAAATTCCTAATATTTTTAGTTAAATCAATTTTTTCAGGAAACGAAAATTTATCATAATTTTTAACTTGTTTAGGGTCAAAACCAACTATAAAAATTCGTTCTCTGTTTTGTGGAACATTTGCATATTCCATTGAATTAAGCACTTTATTATAAACTTTATAACCAAGTTTATTTTCTAAAATATTGAGCATTATTTTTAGAGTTCTTCCTTTATCGTGTCCTGCAAGATTTTTTACATTTTCAAGAAAAAAAGCTTTTGGTCGTTTTGTTTCAATTATTTTTTCTAAGTCAAAAAACAATGTTCCTCTTGTATCTTCAAAACCTTTCCTATTGCCTGCAACTGAGAATGCTTGACACGGAAAGCCTCCACATAATAAATCAAAATTTTCAGGAATATATCCTTTAATTTTTTCTGATGTTATGTCTCCAAAAGGTATCTCTCCAAAATTTTTTTCATAAGTCTGTTTTGCTGATTTTTCCCATTCACTTGTGTAAACGCATTTTCCTCCAATATTTTGTAACGCAAGTCTAAATCCACCAACTCCCGCAAATAGATCAATGAATTGGAATTTTGATTTTTTAAGTGCCGGAAATGGAATTTCGTGTCCATTTTGTTCCTGATAATTAAAAATTTGGTATTCTAATGGATTTTCAGCTACAATGTTTTCATTTTCAGATAACCTTTCAGCATATTTTATGGCAGTTTTCTTATAGTATTTTGAAACTCCATTTTTTCTATGTTGTAAAAAATGAGTAAAAGCAGCTCTTTCAATCTCGTTACTATCATCAGTTTGCAATTTTACAACCTGTTTGCTTATATCTTTTGATATTTTTTTTTCTTGAACTTTCATTTTTGGGGTATTTGAATTAGAAAATATTAATCTATAAAAATAACTTTTTTATGTTATTATTCAAATTCAATATTTTTTTTAAATTAATTCTATCGCTCTCCCTAGACCCACTTCACCAGTTCAATATCCTGACGATGAGGTAAATCCTCCATTGTGGGATAAAGCCTGAAAGCATAGCTGTAATTGCCGGGGCCGGGTGGCATCATTACGATTTTATATTTTGCTTTTCCGTCTTTTTCTTCAATTAATTCTAAGGGCTGCTTATCAATTAATTGATGCTTTCCTTTTAAGTCTGCAGTAGACATAATTAACTCAGCACCAACATACTTAGCCGGTATGCCGTTGAGATTTAATGTTAATTCCCCGTGGTATTTTTCGTCGGGAACCAAATCGTCTTTTATGGGATCGGAGAGTATAATGTTTTCGGTCTCAATCTTTTCCCAATTTTTAGTAATTTCCAGTTTTTGTCGGGCTATTTCTTGAGCTTTGGCAAAATCGTTGGCTCTCAATTTGGCACTTCTGAGCGACTCTTTCTTGTAAAAGCGGTCGTAATAGTCATTTATCATTCTCAGTGTCCTGAAATTGGGGGCAATTTCGGACAAACATTTTCTGATGTACTGAACCCATGCTTCGGAAAACTCATCCGTTTTATTGTCGTAGTAGAGCGGAACAATTTCTTCTTCGAGTTTTTGATAGATAATAGCTGCATCTAAGTCGTCTTGTAAATCTTGATTTTCATAAATTCGCTTTTCCGAGATCGCCCAACCGGCTCCTTCGACATAGCCCTCAAGCCACCAGCCGTCCAATACACTGAAATTCATTACGCCGTTCATTACAGCTTTCATTCCGCTTGTACCGGAAGCCTCCATGGGGCGAGTGGGGGTATTCAGCCAGATATCAACTCCTTGTACCAAATATTTAGCAACACTCATTTTATAGTCTTCCAAGAACAAAACTTTCCCGATGAATTCTTTCTGTTTGGAAAAAGCAATAATTCGTTTTATTAAATCTTGTCCGGGGTCGTCTTTCGGGTGAGCTTTGCCCGCAAACAGCAATTGAACCGGTCGCTTCGGGTTATTTAAAATTTTGCTTAATCGTTCCAAATCTCTGAAAAGTAAATCGCCCCGTTTGTAGGCTGCAAATCTTCGTGCAAATCCTATGGTCAAGGCGTCAGGGTCAAGTGCATTTTGTATATCCAAAATTACTTTCGGATTTTCATTTCGGCGTACTCTTGCTTTGTCTAATCGTTTGATAATAAAATTGAACAAATCTTTCTTTTTCTTTGTTCTGATATTCATTATTTCCTTGTCCGACAGGTCTTTTACTCTGGTGAAATCAATTTCTCCGGATTTGGTTTTAAAATGATTTTGCCATTCTTGTGCGGTCCACGTATTTTGATGTACGCCGTTGGTTACATAGCCGATATGGAGTTCCTCCGGAAAATACCCTTCCCACATCTTCGGGAATATTACATTTCGAGTAACTTCACCGTGCAATTTACTGACACCGTTAACTTCTTGAGCAAAATTTACGCCCAGTACACTCATCGAGAAATTTTCAGATTTTTTGCCTTTGCGTTGTCTTCCCAAGTTTACAAAATCGTCTTTCGGTATTCTCAACCTGTTCGGATAATGACCCATATAGGTCATCAGAAGATCTTCGTGAAAAGAGTCGTGACCGGCCGGAACGGGGGTATGGGTAGTAAAGAGAGATGACGATCGCACAACCTCTTTGGCTTCATTAAAGGTCATTTTATACTTATTCATATGATAGGTCATCCGCTCAAAACTAATAAATGCGGCATGCCCCTCGTTCATATGATAGAGTTCGGTGTCAATATTCAGCAGATTTAATGCTCTTATGCCGCCGATACCCAGAACCATTTCTTGTTTGAGTCGTGTTTCGTTGTTGCCGCCGTAGAGTCGGTGTGTAATTGCTCTGTCTTCAGAACTGTTGTCTTCACGATCGGTATCCAGTAAATATAAACTGATTCTGCCTACTTTTACTTCCCAAATTTGAATGTTAATAACTCGTCCGGGGAAGGCCACTTGAACTGTTTTTGGCACTCCGTCTTTATTTTTCAATAATTTGGCAGGCAGGTCAATAAATTTTTGAGAATCGTAAACCGCAATTTGCTCACCGTTAACCCCAATTTGTTGAGTAAAGTAACCTTGTCTGTAGAAGAGTCCCACAGCTTTCATGTTGTACTTTGAGTCACTGGCTTGCTTAAGATAGTCTCCGGCGAGTATCCCCAGACCACCGGAGTATATTTGCATAATATCAGTCAGACCGTATTCCATGCTGAAGTATGAAATTGACGGAAGTTGTCGATCGTAATCGGTATTCATATATTCTTTGAATTCCGAATATACGTCTTCATACTGAGCTTTAAATTCTTTATCGTTTTCCAGATGTTCAAGTTGTTCATACGATACTGTTTTCAGAATGGCTTTAGGGTCGAGAGCTTCCGGATTATGGTTGTCTTCGGCAATATATTTGAACAGCTCTTGAGCTTCCGGATTCCAAGACCACCAAAGGTTCCCGGCAATGTCTTCTAGTCCTTTCAGCGATTTGCTTACCGTGGATTGTACGCTAATGTCACGCCAAATGGGTTTGTTAGATTTATATGTTCTTACTTCTTTAAAATTTTGCGGACTATCCGGTGTAAATACTTCCCCGCTTTCTTTTTGTATTTGAAGTGCCTGATCATAAGCCTTAATATGACTTTCTAATAAGGAAGTCCAATTGGCTTTTCGAGCTATTTCTGTAACCTTTTGTTTGACTTCTTCTCGGTCTTTATTCTCGGTACAGGTTTTAATGGTTTCTTTTATTTGCTTTACAGCGGAGGAATTGTCATCGTCTGACCGATCAATGACCCGAATACAATCCGGTAAATTTTCAATATTTTCCTGCAACCAAGTCCCGAAGCCTGAGTTTGAGGACATTGTGGCCGGAACACCGCCGGCAATTGCTTCATGGACAGTATATCCCCATGCTTCGTAATAGTAAGGGAAAATTGCGAGATCAAATGCTGCTATTAATTTGTGGTAAGGGATGTTAAAAATACCGTCGTTTCCGTCAAGAAATGCGGGGCAATATATTATTTTTACCTTATCATTGGCTTGGTTACGAATTCCGGCCGCCTGTAATTTTGTGCTTATGTCGTCATAATCCGACTGATGAAGAAAGTGCGTAACTGTATGGTTTGTTGAGTCCGTATTTGTTTTGTCATTAACGGCCTCTTTCAGGTCTTGCCTCGGGCCGTAGTTATCAGCCGGGAAGAGTAAGAAAATAATAAGTTCTTTTTCTAAATTATTTTCAGCATTCAGCTCCTTTGCCGATTCAATGATTAGCTCAATGCCTTTATTGAATAGGTCGTATTCTCCGCTGCTGAATGCATACCTTCGGTTCTTTGACGGTGGTATGTCTAAAAGACTTTGTGTTATTTTATCTAATTTATTTCTTGCTTCGCCCTTTGTTGAATCAGCCTCTTGATTTGAATTAAATGACTCAATATCGAGCCCGTTTGGTGTGAGAAGCGTAGGTTCTGTATTAAGGAAATGTTCGGCTTGTTTTCCGATAAAACTGCCGTTTACCGTAAATACATCGGCCTGCTTGGCCGCAATGGTTTCCATGGAATGTTGGGCAGTAACATCATATTGTTTTGCTTTTTCGTAGGGATCTGTTGATTCAGGCAAACTGTATAAGTTGCCGGAATGTTCAGTAATCGTTTTGCTCAACACCAGTGAGTGTGCTGTAAAAACGGTAGCAATATTTTGTTTGGAATATTTTAAGTACAACAAGCCCGCAGCACTTTGCCAATCGTGAAAATGGGCCAATACTTCAGTACCCGGAGAGAGATTATTATTAGCAAAGCTTTCAATAATTTTTCCGGATGCATAGCCAAATATAGCCGCTTCGATATAATCCCATTCTCCGGACATAGAGTCCAATTTGAAATGTTCCCAAAAGCGGGCAAAAATATCATTCTTTTGGCTGATGAAGTTTGAAAAATCAACAAGGATTACAATTGGATTACCCTCAGTTCTCCAACGCCCTATACGAAACCGCAGACCGTTTTTTAAGGCTTGTTTCTTCCATAACGGATGCAAGCCGGGGTCTTCTTCAAATTCAGGATTTTCTTCTTCGCTGCGCCTGACATCAGGTCCAATCAGGATGTAGTTGTTTTTATATTTGTCGGCAAGATGTTTCGATTTTCCTGCGATGACAGTATGTACACCGTCAATTTTATTACAGATTTCCCAAGAGGTTTCAAAGATAAGTTTTGTAGTTCTCATTTTAGTAAATTCAAAATTTTAACAAAGCTAATATTTTTTATTTTATGTAAGTAAATTACGAATTTTAAATTTAAATGCTGATGAGATTTTGTTATTTTTACATTAAAATTTTAAACAATACAAATGAAATCAACTCGTATAATTTTCGGAATAGTACTTCTTTTGGCAGTAAGTTCATGCAGTATATTAAGAAATAAGCCTAAGGCGGAGGGTTTGTATGCTCGAATGAATACAAATCGCGGGCAAATATTGTTAAAATTAGAGTTTGAGAAAACACCTCTGACTACGGCAAACTTTGTGGGCTTGGCCGAAGGCACGATAAAAAATTCAGCCAAATCTGAGGGTGTTCCTTATTATGACAGTATTATTTTTCACCGTGTAATTAAGAATTTTATGATTCAAGCCGGTGACCCTACCGGAACCGGAAGAGGCGGCCCGGGCTATAAATTTAAAGATGAATTTCATGAATCTTTGCACCACGACAGTGCCGGTATTCTTTCGATGGCTAATGCCGGACCGCAAACCAACGGCAGTCAGTTCTTTATTACGCACAAAGCGACCCCTTGGTTAAACAAGAAGCATACAGTTTTTGGTACAACCGTAAAAGGGATTGAAACGGTTAACGCTATTAAGCAAGGCGATACCATACTCTCGGTGGAGATATTGAGAGTAGGCCAAGCGGCTAAAGCTTTTGATGCTGCCGCTGTTTTTGAAAAATTACACTGAGCCGAATGGGGTTTTGTTTACGTTCCTTAACGCCCCAACACATACTTGTAGCGTTTGCTGAAAGTGCCTTTGGAAATTTTTTGCAATTTCTTTTTTAAGAGGCGTTTACGAAGTGGGGAGACTTTGTCTGTAAACAGAATGCCGTCCAAATGATCATGTTCGTGTTGCATAACAATTGCTGAGATGCCTTCAAAGGTTTCATCGTGAAATTCCCAATTTCGGTCGTAGTATTGAATTCTGATTTTTGAAGAGCGTTCAACATCTTCGTGAATGCCGGGAATGCTCAGGCAACCCTCATTTGAAGTTTCGGTTTCTTGGGAACGTTCAATAATTTTAGCATTGATAAATTCTTTTCTGAAATCGGCTAATTCCGGATAGTCCCCGGCCAAAGACGTGGCATCTATAACGAACAATCGTTTGGAAACTCCTGCCTGTGGTGCAGCTAAACCCAAACCATCGGCTTTTCCCATGGTTTCGTAGAGGTTGTCAATAAGTTTGTCCGCTTCCGGGTCTTTCAGTTCAAAATCAACAGCCGTCTTTCTCAGTACTTTCGAACCAATAATATATATAGGTAATGTCATTGTATATAATTTTAAAGTATTATTTAATGCTCTCCATGAATGATTGTAATATAATAGTAGCACTTACTTGATCAACAAGTGCTTTGTTTTGTCTGGCTTTTTTCTTGAGTCCGGATTGTAAAATACTCATACTTGCCAATTTGGATGTAAATCGCTCATCGTAAGTATGAATGTCTTTCTCCGGATAACGTTTGACTAACTTTTTTATAAAAGGATTGACAAATTCAGTGGCGTCCGTTGCTCTGTCTTTGAGGTCTGTGGGGTAGCCTACTACGATTATTTCAACCTCCTTTTTGGAAAAATAATCGTCCAAAAAAGAAAATATATCTTTGGCATGAACCGTTGTCAGACCGTTAGCAATAATTCTTGCCGGATCGGTAACCGCTATTCCTACTCGTTTTCTGCCGTAGTCAACAGATAATATTCTACTCATAAACTTTGCTTATAATGTATTGATAATCAGAATTAAAATTCCGGGGTGCAAATTTATGAAAAAATCTAAGAAATATCTTCAAACTTTGGTGTAAATATTTCCGGGCTTACTCTTTGCCTTCAGAAAAGTCTTTAAGATAGGTAAAGTGAGGGCCTAATTTTCCTGCATTTGTAATGGTCGCTCTTTGAATTATGCCGTCGGTATCTTCATGAAGCAGGGCCGGCATGATATTTTTTATCAGCACGTGAGAAAAATCTTCCGATGCATCTCGCGGTACTTCTCCGGGCAGGTTATCCACGGCCATTACCGTAAGATTAAATTTGTCAAACGGATAGCCTTCGCTTTCTGCTTCAATGTCGTAACCGTAATAGGGATTGGCTATTTCTGAGGGTCGTATTGTAGAAGCTATCGGGCCGGCAATATCGCAACTTACATCGGCAATGACTTTGATGTTAAAATCGGGCTGTTTCAGGAGTTCTTTCGGAATAAATTTTGGTGATTTTTCGTCCCAGAAATGGCATGCAATATATATATCAGCCTTATGAGTATAGCGTGCAAAACTCGATTCATACTCTTCGGGGTGATTGAAAAAATGCTGCAACTCAAACGGCTTGTTGTGTTTATGATATACATAGTCACCGGGGTCGAGTTGGGTAAATACCGGTTGGTCGTATTCGTTATTTAAGAATTCATGTGGCTTAATTGCTGTAATATCAGGAATAGAAAGAGTTTCCAAGGCTCCCTGAGCCACACGGCCGCCACCGGTAAGCAATATTTTCACGGGAGGAAACTTGGCTTTGTTTTTGAGTTCATTAAACATTTCTTGGGTTCCGCCGGTGTTTATTGCTTGTTTCAAATTGAATAATCCTTCTCTTTTCCCGTAGGCTCGTAGTCCGTTATAGGCCCCTACAAGTCCGGCCCAACGGCCGAAAGCAATTATTCGAACGCCGCTTTCGTAGGTGAGGTATTCATAATCTATCATTCGGATATTTTTCTCCAACAGGTTTTGCAACAGATCTCTGTTATATTCTTGTTTTTTAGCTGTATGAGAAAAGAAAAAATAGGTTTTATTGGCCTGCAACTTCGATATGGCAACTTCTTTCACACCAAGCATGATGTCACAATGATTGACATCCTTGGTTACGGTGAGCCCCCGGTCTGTATATTCGCTGTCGCTGAAAGCTCTGATATTACTTGACTGTATGTATAGCTCAACATTCGGGAAGTTTTTGGTCAGTTCAAGGGCTTGGGTGGGGGAGAGGGCTGCTCGTTTGTCCGGTGGCATTTTTGTCTCTTTGAGCAGGGCAATTTTTATTTTTTTATTCATATTTTGGATGTATTTTTTGTTATAATGCAATTATTGTTGCCTTAATTTTGCAAAATACTAAGATTTTTATTGTATCGAAAAAAAAAGTTGTAACTTTGCAACACATACGGGGCCGAAATGGTTTCGACAGCGAGGATAATGGAGCTGTAAGCGTGTCGAGCTACGCAAATTAACTCGTAAATCTATTTTGCAAACCTTTAACAGGCAATTCTAACGAATATGCTCTTGCGGCGTAACTGAAGTATAGTAGGTTACCCTAATCGCTCCGAACACGGACCGACAAGATGTCTCGCATACGGACCGCTTAATTCCGTACTGCACAGAGATACCAAAAAGTTTAAGATCGCTTGGTTTTTGTCTCTGATTCCGAGTTAAATTAAATGAGATTAAGGAATAATTGTCGTTTGTTTTTTGTCGGATTATTCTCGAAAATTTACAATAAACTACACACGTAGAAAGTAGTTCAGTTACTTGTTTGGACGCGGGTTCAACTCCCGCCGGCTCCACAACAAACCGGGGTTGAAGGAATGCAGACTGTATTCTTTCAACCCTTTTTTTTTGCAGGGTTTATGGCTGTAGTTTAGAATAGAGGTATTTTTTTAACATGATGAATATAAGACTTTTATAAGATAATATAGCTATAGTTTAGAATAGAGGTGCTATTTTGAATAGGGTGATTATAAAGATTTTACAAGATGATTTTTAAATTCCCGGAGGTTGTGCGAAACCCAAAACCGTTTAGGCATCGCTCAAACCCC
>JAYEIA010000158.1:0-32216 GCA_034659855.1 Bacteroidota bacterium | reverse complement strand
CAACATCAGATTTCATTATTTTTTTTATCAAATCTAAAGTATCCTTCATTGAAATTTCATAGTTGGATGCAATATTTATTTCTTTTCCTACCGTTGCATCGTTTTCAGATAGAGCAATAAATCCTCGGCAGGTATCTTTTACATAATTAAAATCTCTGGTGGGACTCAGGTCGCCAAGCTTTATTTGTTTTTTGCCGGTTGCTATTTGCGAAATAATTGTAGGAATTATTGCTCGGGCAGATTGCCTCGGGCCGTAAGTATTGAACGGCCGGGCAATGGTAATCGGCAATTCAAAGGCATTATAAAAACTCATTGCCATGGCATCGGCTCCAATTTTACTTGCCGAATAGGGCGACTGGGCTTGCTTCGGATGTTTTTCGTCTATGGGTACATATTGAGCGGTGCCGTACACTTCTGATGTTGAGGTATGAATGATTCTTGCTACTTTGTTTTCTTTTGCGGCTTGGCAAATATTCAGTGTGCCTTTTACATTGGTATCCACGTACGAATCGGGGGCAACATAGGAGTATGGTATGGCGATGAGGGCGGCCAAGTGAAAAATTGTATCTATTTCTTGGGTTATTTCTTTGCAAAAATGGGGGTCTCTAATGTCGCCGGAGATGATTTCTAAATTTTCGGTCTTTGGTATATCTTCTAACCAACCCCAATGGTTAAATGAATTGTATAAGGACAATGCTTTGACTTTGTATCCTTTTTCTAAGAGTAATTCTGTGAGGTGTGAGCCAATAAACCCGTCGGCTCCGGTGACTAATACTGTTTTCATGATTTTGCTGTTTTATACAAGACAATGGCTCGGTACATTTTTAAAAATAATTATCAACAATATAACAAATTGTACCAAATTTGCCAAAGGTTCAATTCTATACGCTTTGAGGTGCAAGCACGATCAAAGGTCAAAAAATTAACAAACTATTAATAAGAACAAAGGTAAGTATAATACGGCAAAATTGATAAGTAAGTTTAATCGAGAATCTATTTTTTTAATTTTGACCGGAGGGTTTCTAAAATTTGTTTTGCGGCATCTTTGGGGCTTTGTTCTGTGGTATTGACAACAAAATCCGGGCTTTTGGGCGGTTCAAAAGGGGAGCTTATTCCCGTAAAGTTTTTTATTTCGCCTCGTCTGGCTTTAGCATATAACCCTTTGGTATCTCTTGCTTCGCATACTTCTATGGGGGTGTTGATATAGACCTGAAAAATATCATCCGGATTTAAAATTTGGCTGACAAAATTTCTGGATTCCTCGGTGGGGTTGATAAAGCAATTGATGGTAATTACCCCGCAGTTGAGAAACAGTTTGTTGACTTCTGCTATTCGGCGAATGTTTTCCTCTCTGTCTGCTTCGGTAAATTTCAGATTTTTATTTATGCCTGAGCGAATATTGTCTCCGTCCAGAATTTGTGTCAGAAAGCCTTCTGAAATCAGCAGTTTTTCGAGTTCAATGCCAATAGTGGTTTTTCCTGCCCCGGATAAGCCCATCAGCCAAACGGAGGTTGAGCGTTGTTTGAGCAGGGTCTCTTTATCTTGTCTGTTGGCAATTTTGTCAAAAACAGAAAAAATATTATTTTTTGGTTTCATGGCAATCTGTTTTATTTCTTTAACGGCTGTATCGAGATTTAGCGTATTTTTTTGCAAAGAAATAATATTTTTTTTAGTTGCGAAAGACCGACATTAAAAATTCCATTTCAATCGCAAAAATCCAAATGACAGGGTTGTTCTGACTTCTTCGCCGCTTATCGGGTCGGGGAGTTTCCCCGAGAAACTTTGTGCATTTACTGAAAATTCAAAATTGTCGGCCAAGGAGTAGCTTAAATTAGGTCCGATAAAAAAGCCCTCAATTTTGGGATAGAACATGCCCGAAATTCCTGCCGTAAGTATAGGGTTTATTGGGTAGCTGATACCGGCAAAAAGGTTGTATTCGGTAAAGGATAGATTCTTAACTGTCAGCGGTTTTGAATAGTATTGCATAAAGTTTGTAACGGTACTGTTTTCCGGTTGTTGGTTGTATAAAAACTCGGTTTGTATCATCAAAGAATTCGGAAACATATAGTCCAAAGAAAAACTCAACAACGACAAGCTTGTTGTGTCATTAAAATTTTCTTTGGGATGCAAATAGGTGTATTCCCCTCTTACCGAAACGGCTTTGATGTAGCCCTCATAACCAATTCCAACCGCATAATCTTCTTCGTTGAGCAGACCGCCGATAATTTGAATGTCTTGATTTTTGACGTTGAACTTATAGAGACCGGCAATTGTCAATTGATCCGCACTGTCGGCTTTTACTACAAGTTCGGCTTTAGACATGGGGCCGGTGTAGTACTGTAATCGGACGGCATCGGCTCCGGGTTTTTCCGGATAGTCAAAATCGAAGTATGAATAGTTGTTGAACAAGTCGTTTGGATTCCAAACTAAGCTTCGCCCCCAATTGATTCGTTGCCGGCCGGCTGTGATATTCAATTTTCCGATTTCATAGGATAGATATAAGCGGTCGAGCATACTGTTCATCAGGATGGACTGCTCATCAATAATATTCGTATTCAAATCAATGTATCCTCCGTCTTTGTCGAGCATTTGGCTGTAGCCGGGCGTGTATTTTACGGTTTCTCCGGTAAAAATTCGCGTTCTCAGGTCGGCACTGAAAGTAAAATGGTTTGTCGGGAACCATTTGAATTGCAATCTACTGTGTATCAGGTTGTCATTTGTCCAGCTACCGTCCATGCTGTCCGGAATCATTACAGATTGCATATTGGTCAGGTATCCGTTCAGACTGTACGTTTTATCCTGACCATAGCTGATTTTCAGCAAAAACAGGACAATAATCAGAAAGCTTAGTTTTTTGTTCATTTTTTTGATAGTTTATTTGATTTTGGAAGCAAATGCTATAATATGCCCGTCGGGGTCGGCAACATAAGCCACTTTGTCGCCCCAATTGAGGTTTTTGAGTTCGCTTACATTTATGCCTCCGGCCTCAATGGCTCGCATTACATATCGTTGAGGATGTTCTGCCGGAATATACAATTCGCATCTCGGAATACCCGTTGCCTTTTCGGGATGGGGCATGGAGGGAACTATAATTTTTGCAATACCTTTTTCGGGCATTAAGCCAAGTTTGATATTATCGAACAGCTCAAATTCTGTCATGCCGGGAATATCAAGACAAGACGTTTTTTGAAGTACTTTCGAATAAAATTCTTTGCTTTTGGCTTGGTCTCGGACGTATAAAATAAATTGTACAGATTTCAACAGTTCGTCTTTTAAAGGGTTAGAAAAATAGTTTGAATATTAACCTTAATTATTTACAAACTTTCAATAGAACAATAGTTCGTTAAATTTTTATAATTACATGATATTCAGTGTTTTATAACGCAAGTCGTAAGCGAGTTAAACTATTGACTATTACGTGCTTAGTTCGTAATTCGTAATTAATAATTCGTAATTTAACGAAGTGTTGAATAGAAAGCAGTATAAAATATAGATTGAATTGATATTGTAACCATAAATTTAAAAAATAAAATAGCCCAAATGTGGTTATCATCATTTTTTGCAGAAAAACAATCAATAGGTTAATATACAGACGCTTTTATTGGGGTTATTATTAAATCCCGAATTATTCGGGTTTGAAATACCCGGGAATCAATTACTTTCCGTTTACTTGTTCATCTTTTTTAATCTTACCGTCTTCAATGGTGATAATTCGTTTGGCTTTTTCTACAACCCTTGAATCGTGGGTTGAAAAAATGAAAGTGATATTCTCTTTCTTATTCAGTTCCAGCATAATTTCGAGCAAGTTGGCTGTAGATTTACTGTCTAAATTTGCCGTGGGCTCATCAGCCAGTACGAATTTTGGTTTGGAGGCCAAAGCTCTGGCTACGGCAACACGTTGTTGTTGTCCGCCGGAGAGTTTACTTGGTCTGCTGTCCATTCGATCCCCCAAGCCTACGGCTTCCAAAAGTTCGGTGGCTCGTTTGTTACGTTCTTTTTTGCTTTTGCCTTGGAGCTGCATTACGAATTCAACATTTTCTTTGGCTGTAAGCACGGGGATTAAATTGTAGGCTTGAAAAACAAAGCCGATGTGTTGCATTCTGAAATCGGTTTTTTCGGACGGTTTCAGCTCGGTAATATTATTCCCGTCAACCATTACGGTGCCGGAGGTTGGGTCGTCCAGTCCTCCAACCAAGTTCATTAAAGTCGTTTTGCCCGAGCCTGAGGGCCCCACAACAACGGCGAATTCTCCTTTTTCAAAGCTTAAATCGATACCGCGAACGGCATGAACTTTAATTTCGCCTTCGTCAAATGTCTTGTGTAAATCTTTTATATCTATAATATTCATGTCTTATATTTTATATGATTTGTTTTTTGAGTTTTATTTTCTATGCATCACTTCTTAAGGCATTTGCCGGATTTAGCCGTAAAGCTTTTACTGCCGGGTATATGGATGACAGTACTGCGGTAAGAATTACCATAACCGTTATGCCGATGTAATTTTTAACATACATCACGGGATATAAAACGGCACTGTGTCCCATGGCACCGGTTCCTTCTCCAATTTCTTTGGATAAATTAATGCCGGTATCTCCGAGTATAGTCATTATCAGTAAGTTGAGAAACATCCCTATGATGGCTCCGGATAGTGTGAGCCAAATGGTTTCTGTCATTATCATATTAAATCGACGTTTTTTATTCATACCGATGGCGGCAAGCATTCCCAATTCCTTGGTTCGCTCCATAATGGCCATCAACATCGTATTTACAATTCCGAAGGCCAAGGCTCCCAGTATAAGTCCTACTATGATGTAGTTGTAAATGTCTATATATTCGCTTAGCATGGCGACTTCCGGATTGCTTTCTTTCCATGAAGTTACTGCTAATTCCGGATATTTTTTCGATAGCCTTTGGCTTATTTTTTTGACTTTTGACCGGTCATTGAGAAGTATCGCCGTCTCATGAGGAAACTCGGCATTGTATCCGCTGATGCGTTGTAAATCTTTGTTTTTGACAAAAACATTTCTTCCGTCAAATAGGGTGTTGTTGGTTTTGAATATTCCGCACACCCTGAAAACAGCTTGGGTTTGTTGTCCGGTATTATCAATGAGTGTGATTATTACTTTTCCGTTGCTTTTAAAATAGAGAGCCGATTTTTTCAGGACGTATTCATGCTTTTCAAGCTTCTTTTTTCCGATTCGATTGGACAGGCTGTCTAAAAATGGTTGAAGTCTTCGGAATCGGCTGCCTTCCAGAGATTTAATTTCTGATATTATATTTTCGGGGACGTTCTTGCTTTTGAGGTAGTCGAACGTTTTTTGGGTTATTTTGTAACGATTAAACTTGAGGGTTTTCGCAAATTCTTCCCCAATAACAATGGGGTTTCTAAAATCAGATTCTAAATAATTTCCGGAGGTATCGTTGAGGTGTTTATAAATTTCGCTCACCCTTTTTTCTTGTTCGGGGTTTATTCCGTTTACCATGGCCATGGTATTTGCACCCGAATTCGACGTTGCCATTCCGTCAATTTTCAGCCGTTCGGTATACCCGACAACCGCATTCATGCTTTCTAATTCCTTTGCTAAGGATTTGTTTTTAATAACAAATTCCGGGTCGCGGTTGGCTGAAAATTCAGGATGATGAATTTGTATGTGAGCGGATTCATTTTTTATCAGCGTTTCGGTTCTGCTTTTAGCCATTCCGTTCATTATCGCAACAGCAAATGAACCGGCAAGAATCCCTATGGCGACTGCTGCTATGACAACAGAACTTCTAATTTTTTTTCTCCAAATATTTCTTCCGGCGATAGACCAAATCATAATATATTGTTTTAAAGTGTTCGTTTTCAATAAATTGCTTGCTTAATGCGAGGTTTTATGACCTTAGTGCGTTACTTACTTTTAATTTTCGAATTGAAATCAGCGGGTAAATTGAAACTATAATTAAAATGACTAATACCACAATGGCTTGATCAATCATATAATCTCCAAACCAAGCCGTTGGCATTTTAGGTTCAAAACCCATTTGTCTCATACTTTCAGCAGCTTCTCCCGTCAGAGTTATCGGCCGATAATATCCCAGGATAATTAACGGAGCGCTGAGGGCCATCCCGGAAAGTACACCGATGAGCCCCAGAAAAAACAGTTCGAATGCAATCATCACGGAAAGTTTAATTTTTTTCATTCCGATAGCTATCATCACGCCCATCTCTCTTTTGCGTTCAGCTGTCATCATGAGAACTGTTCCGAAAATTCCGAAAGCAATAACAATATAGAGTATCCACAGAATCATCTGGCCGCCCTTATCGTCTGATTCAATCTGTTGGGCAAGTACTTTATTAGATTCTTTCCATGTTTTAACCGTGAGCTCTTTGGAGATCAGTGAGGCTGTCAGTGCTTTTTTTGTCTCCTTAATACCTTCCTCTGATCTATCGTATAAATCGAGAGCATAAGAGTTGAGTAAAAATTTCTCTTCTCCGGTTTCAGTATCTGTATAGCTTGCCGACAAAAAATCTTGAACATTCACTAAGGAAGAGTAAACGATGGTTCGGTCCAGTTTGGGGTTTGGTATCTGAACAATACCCCGAATCGGGAATTTGTCGGCTGCGGTAACAGCCCTGAACCCACTACCCAGTAATACCAGCGTGTCTCCGGTATTTAAATTGAGGTATTCAGCCAGTTTGCTTCCGACCACAACCCCCTCATCTCCGGGTGTTAAATATCTGCCCGGATAGCCGGTGTACTTTTCCAGAAGTGCTTTTAGGGTGGTATTTTCTTTGTCGGTTTTAAGTGTTTTCAGGAAATAATTTATGGAGGTGTATGATTTGCCCTTGAGCTTAAGTAACTTGTCATAGACCTCTGAATTTACTTCCGGTTTCAGCTTTGTTAATGCATCGGGAGTTAGTCTGAATTTGACTAATTTATCCGAAATTTTTGATACTTTGTTTTGTTTTTCAGTATCAATTCCATTGATTAAAACTCCTTTGGTTTGAGTGTGGTATGAGCCCAAGGCGAAATAAGATAATTTCGGTAGAATTTCTTTTACATTTTTCTGTTTTAAAATTATATCCTCCGTCTTTTGAGATTGGATGATCGTATTTTCTAAGATTGGATCATTCTCATAATTGGGATGTTCTATGATTACAAATCCGGAAGACATTTCAACAAAATTATTAATCATGTTATCGTATGCTCCCAACTGAAATGATCGCATTACAAGGGCAAAAAATGTGGCAAAAGTTACGGCCGAGATGGTAATAATGGTTCTTCCTCGGTTTCGTTTTAAATTTCGCCAAGCTATTTTGATATATTTTTTCATTGAGTCAATTTTATATTAAAAGCTACGGAATAAATTGTTTGTACAGTTGTGCAAAAACCGGTTTTTTGAATAATTAGTTTAGAAACCTTATGGCAGATCCTTTCTTCATGGTTTGCTGTGAAAAAAATGAAGTGTTTACCGAAATATTAAACTTTATTTTTGTCATTTCGACAATGGTCTTGTGGCCGGGTTCTTCTTCAGGAATCAGGGTGAATTTTGTTGGTATTTTTCGACCGTCCATTAATTTTACTTGGCTTGCCAATTCGGTTTTTATCGGAAAATTTTCGTCGTCGAAATAGCGAGTTTTTAATTGCAGGTCGTCCTTTTTTGTAATCCAAAGAATTATTTTACCCCAAATAACGGCCGCGTCTGATTTCGGAGTCAATTCAATTTTGTAGCAATCGCGGCCGTTAATTTTTTCGTTTCCGATAATTTTGTGTGTATAATCTGTCGATAAAGTACTTTCCTGCATCACGTCATCATTTGAAAAATCTGAGCCCATCCAACCCTGGGTCATCATTGATGGTGGAAGTTTTACCAATCGGCTGATGCGTGGGTTCCAACTCCACAAGTCATTTTTTCGTTTCATAAATGTTTGCCCTTTTTCTTTAGCCGGAGCCGTTACTAATGTCATGGAATAGTCTCGATCCTTTGAGCAAGTTTTAAAACTTACGGTTCTTTTCCATCTCGGGCGAACAATTGTCATAGTCATTTCGCTGTAGTTTGACTCTCCTTTGATCTTGTCTTCGGCTTTCTTAACGATTTCTGAGGCATTTTGCCCGAAAGTTAAGCCGCTGAGAGTTAGCCCAAATATAATAAGTAGTGTGGTGTGTTTCATAATGCTTTTGTTATAGAGTTGACTTTTAGTATGTTATTTGAAAAATTGAGTATTTAGTTTTCAATTGCATTTATTTATTTGAATTTTTCAATTAATAATTTTTTTACTTCTTCAACAGGATAATTTTTTGGATCTATAATGCAGCCCATACTCACGCCGTCCAACATTGACCCAAACATTGTGGCATGGATTTCCGGATTTGCTTTGTTATGTCTGCGGTAGTAGTCAGTCAGGGTTTCAATGAATGGTTGAATGTATGCTGTAATTTGCTGTTCTACAATTTCCAGAACTTCTTCCGTTATTAATACGGAGAAGTATAGTTTCCAAAACTTGTGATTATTTTGGAGTACGTTAAACATTTTGTCAATAAAATATTCGAATTCGTCTTCGGTCAGAACCCCGTCTTTGTTAGGGTCAAAAATATTAAAAATGGATTCGAGGCCTTGGATTACTACCTCTTTCAGCAAGGCTTCCTTACTATCAAAATAGGAATATATCAGCCCCTTGGATATTTTGGCTTTCTTGGTTATTTGACTAATTGTTGCCGCATGATATCCCATGGTTCCGAAAGTTTCTAATGCAGCCTGCATTATTTCTTTTTTCTTTTGCTTTTTAATATCCTCGAACTGTTTTTTGCTTCTTGGTGACATATTTTTGACTGAACGTTTGGTCAAAAATAAGACAATTTATTTTAAAAACAAAATTTTATGAAGTAGGGGATTGTATGCCCTGTAAAGTAAAGTTTACAAAATGACAATAAAAATTTACTTTTGTGAAGTGCGTTTTTTTGTATTTTACTATTTTGAACCGCTATAACTGTCTTTGGTATAGATGTTTGTGGGCTTATTTGTGCAGGCTTTATTTACGCTCAGTACAAATGTAAACAATTTTTTAAAAATAAGCCCCGGCTGTGTTTCTTTTTTTGGGATGCATTTTGCTAAAATGAAATTGTAGCGGTTATTGATTTTTTACAGTCGTTTTGCTTACTTTTGTATCGGAGCAGAATTTTGTTGACAGTAACCGAACTTTTCTGTTTTGTCGACGCTCAATTTATAATGTGTAATTCTAACTATGAAAAGGATATTTCTCTTATGGTTTTTATTTCATTCTGTGGTTTCTTATCCGCAAACGGATTTTTCAGTAATTAAAGTTGATGATTCCGGTTTTCCGAAAATTAAGGTATTTATACAATCAGATTCCGGAAAAATAACAACCGATGATGTAAAAATTTTTACGGCAAAAGATAGGCCTATTGAGTGTCGGTTAAAACCAATTGAAGGGGGCAATTTTAAACAAGAAACCGGCGTATTTATTTTGCTTTTATATTCTGACAATGAGAAAAAGAACCGCTTGATAAATGAACAATTATATAAAGTTTTAAAAAGTCGTAAAGGGGATGTAAAAATAAATATAGCTGCCGTTTCTTACAGAAAGTCGAGCCTGAAAACTGATATATTCAGTCCTGAATTTAGTAAAAATTACAATTTCTTTTCCGAAAAAATATTGTCCGTAAATACGAGTTCAGAAAAAGTGCCCCAATTTGACGGGGCTATGCATGAGATTTTAAAGCAAGGTAATTTTTCAGGATTGAAGCAAGAGAAAATATCAATAATTGTCCTTGGTTCAACTATCGCTGTACAATTTAAAAATAAAATGCAAGCTCTGCTTTTAAGGAACAATGTGAGGCTTTATGCCGGTATTTGCGATACGATTTCGACAAGGCTTGAACAAAAACTCATTGCCCTCACATCAAAAACCGGGGGGATATACAGAGCCGGCCTTAAGGAGGATTTGCACAGTGAAATTAACGGTTTTATAAAGGATGCTGTTTTAGCAGAATCAATTACCAACAAGGAGCTATATGTTGCTGAGTTTGAGACTGTAGAGCGAAAACGGAAAAATGTCGGAATTATAGCTGTCGGAAAAAATAAAGAAGAGTTTTTATTTCATTCAAAACATCTTTTGTCAGAACAACTGGTATATCAGCTGATTATATTGTTGCTTATTATTATATTAATTTATTATATCATCATATTTTTTGTTCAACGAAGACGCCTATCCTATTTGGAACTGCTGCTTAACCGTCGAAATACGGTTCCCGATTCGGATAAAAAAGTAGTTTTGGATATAAAATCAGAAGGATTATCAAAGCATATTGTTCTGAAAAAAGAACGCTATACCATTGGCCGGCACGATAAGAATGATATTGTTTTAAAGCATGAGACCATTTCGTCTTTTCATGCCGAAATCAAGAAAGAAGGAGGGTTCTATTATATTTTGGATAATGATAGTACCAATGGGGTTTTTGCCGGAGGGAAGAAAATAATTAAGGAACGTTTGTCGACAAAATTTGCCCTTAAACTCGGGGATATATATATAAAGGTGAGTTATGTATAATTCGGATATTAACGTATTAAAAACGAAGCAGCTCAAGAGTGTTGATTTTTATGCATCCTCGCATGTTGGCTGTGTACGAGAAGAAAATCAAGATGTACAGGACCACTTCTTCGGAATCAACGGAGATTTATTCATTGTTTGTGACGGAATGGGGGGAACCGAACTGGGAAGAAAATCGGCTGAAATTGCCGTAAAGGTTATATCGGAAGTAATACTGAAAGAATGGGCCGAAAATCCGACGGAAATTATTGCCGAAGCTATTCAAAAAGCCAATGAAGAAGTATATAGGCTTACCGTTGAAATGCAGCAATCCGGAGGAACAACTGTTGCCTTGGTATTGGTAAGAGATGTCAGGTTATGGTATGCTCATCTTGGCGACAGTAGAATATATTATCGAAGTGGCCGACGCTTTTATTGTTTAACAACGGATCACTCTCTGGTTCAGGAGCTAATCGAAGATAAGGTAATAACTGAAGAAATGGCGATGTCGCATCCCAAAAGAAATGTAGTAACCAAAGCACTGGGGTTAAAGTCAAAGGCAAAGCCCGACATCTTAAAAGAACCGATATACCCGGCTGATAAAGACATGATTTTGTTGTGTACCGACGGATTGACCAATGAACTGGAAGATGGCGAAATTCATGAGTTTTTAAGTCGCGAACAATCAACAGTTGAGGAAAAGGTCAAAGGATTAATGAATCAAACCATATCTTTTGGAGCTCGTGATAATGTCAGTCTTCAATTGTTACGGTTTTATAACACCTTAGTTCGACCGGAGGACACGGGTGTAAAGAAGGAAAAAGGATGTATTGAAAAATTTCAATTATTTAATAAAGTAAAAGCTTACTTCTTATATATTGTCATAATTTCAGCACTTATTTTTGGAGGATATAAATATTGGATAAACGCCGGAAGTCAGCAAAAATTAAATAAAGGCATATCGACTTTTGTTATTTATACTTCTCCTGATATGCAACAGAAAACGGATAGTGTTCGTTTGAGAATAATGGTGGGTCCGGAAGATAATTTAATTTTATATCGGGATTTGTTTCATACAGAAGAAAAAGAATTACTTGATTTTAATAAAATTGACCGAGTGTATACCATCCCGGGAGAATATTTTGTAATACCAAAAGCTAAGCAAGAATGATTGGGAAGTATGTTTTAAATTATGAAATTGATGAGATAATCGAAAAAGGCGGAATGTCCACGGTGTATCTCGGTATCCATAAGAGTCTGAAGCGTAAAGTTGCAGTGAAACATTTGTATCCTAATTTGGCCACAAAACCCGAAAACAGAAAACGATTCAAAAATGAAGCTCTGCGTCTGGCATCTTTCAGTCATCCGGCAATACTTACACTCTACGATTATGTAGAAAATGAACAAGGGCATTTCATTATCAGCGAATTTGTCGAAGGTCAAAATCTTGATGAGTATGTCGATTTGGTCACCGGACCAATGCCCGAGTCTAAAGCATTGGGTATTATGACCCAAATACTGGATGCTGTGGGACATATTCATTCTAAGAATGTAATTCACAGGGATATAAAATCATCCAATTTTATTATTAATGAAGATAATAAAGTAAAAGTTATTGATTTTGGAATTGCCAAACTCTTGGATTTTAACCAGCCGTTGCTGACTAAGGACGGATCCAAAGTAGGAACTACTTTTTTTATGAGTCCGCAGCAGGTTCAGGGAAAAACATTAGACCGAAGAACTGACATCTACTCCTTAGGTGTTTTATTGTTTCATTTGTTAACCGGACAATATCCCTACGAAAAAAACATTACGGAGTATGAAGTGTATAAGAAAATTATAAATGAGCCGCTTCCCGATCCGCGAGATTATTATGTCGGGGTTTCCGATTTAATGTATAAAATTATACAAAAGGCAACTGCTAAAAATCCGATGCAACGTTTTCAGTCTTGTGAGGAATTTCATTTGGCTTTATTGAAGGCTCAAAAACGAGACAAAAAGAAACCTGGAAATACTAATCTTGGTTTAAAAACTCGAATAATTGAAGCGTCAGACGATATGAAAGGACCTGTTTTTTCGGGTACTTTTTTTCAGAATCTTCTCATGCTTATTTCATCAATATTTTTTGTGGCAGCTATCGTTTTGGGTTTGTATTTTTTTACAAAAAAGGAGATAAGGCATGTTATTGCCGGGAAAACACAGTTACTTGCCGGAGACAGCACGCAGGCCAAAGTATTGGAAACATTATATTACGGAGAAACAGTACGCCTTTTGGGAGACCCGAATATTTCGGCTGATGAGGACTATATAAAAGTCAGCAGTTTGAGAAATACCTCCGGATACGTGAAGCAAGACCAATTGGCATTGAGCCATACTTATGAACAAATAAATGCGGTAATGGGAAACGCTGTTGCGCAGAGTATTATACCCATTGAATATAAATTGGCCTTGCGTAAATATCTAGCAATAAACAGAATGTATAATAAAGGCGGCACCACTGACTGGGTGTTGAAACCGGAGAATAAAAAGGGTTATGAACTCAATACCATCAGTATCAATGACTATGATGATAATGAAATTCATGATTTTGCCTGCGTAATCAGGAATGAAGTTGAGAATCGGTCAATTTTGATAATTTTCTTCGATAACCTGAAAGATAATGCAGTTATAGAATTTGATGAAGAAATCAAAATCAAGACTATTCGAAAAGGACAGCGAGGGGGGCGGTGGTTTCTTGGAGAGACATTAGTGCGTCCGGGTACCGGTAATAAAAATTATACGGTTAAAAAATATGAATATCTGAAAACCAACGGAATCTTGGTATTAAAGAAAGAGGACAAAAAAAATATTATTTATATTTATGACTCAGAAAAACGTAAACTCAATATTTTTTCTCAATAACTACTGTGAGTGGCTTCCTGATTCTCCGGATAATTTGTCAGTGTTTTGCATGGCACCCTTTCTGTACAGAGCATAGAGTATTAAGGCGGTTAAAATAAACGAGACTGTTAATAAAAGATCGCCGGAGTTTTTGGTTCCTATCGTTTCCAATTTTTGTGCATTTTCTCCCGAATCTCTAAAATGATAGTAGAGAACGCCGCCGGCATTATTGATAAAATGTGCTGTTATCGGAAGCCAAATACTTCCGGACCATACTAAAAGATATCCGAAAATTCCGCCTAAAATAAAGCGAGGAAGAAAGCCGTAAAATTGAAAATGTATGGAGCTGAATAAAAAGGCCGCAATCCAAATGCCTACGTGAATATTGCCCGACCATTCGGTGAAAATTCTCTGTATAACCCCTCGGAACAATAATTCTTCGCCAACAGCCGGCAATACAGCCACTATAAATAAATTTAAAATAAGTGCAAGTGTGCTGCTGTTTCCTGTCAGAAATAAAAGGGTCAGTTTTTCGGCATGCTTCTCGGCTTCCTGCATTTTGGTTTCCAAGCCCGACAAAGATTCCGGCAAATGCATGGCTTGATTTATTTCTGACAACCCATTGATCAACGGAAGAATGCTGATTATAAGTAACACCAAAAGACTGACCGAACTTATTGAAATCCTTTTGTCTGTCGATAAATAGTTTTTTGCGGAGGCTGAGAAGAGTAATGCTGCGAGAATCGGCGGAATTACAAATATTCCGACCGATTGAAAGGCTTGAGCAATTTTTAATTGACCTATATTGGCTTTTGATATTGCCGTGAGTTCAGATAATCCGGCATGGTCAAATCCATAAACCAGACCAATAACTAATTGTCCGAGCAACAAAAAGATGAGGAAACTGACTAACATCAAGAAAATTGTGAAAATAAATTTTGTCCAAGGTTTAGCGGTCTCAAAAATTGGGTTGCTCATATGCTGTAATTTAGTATCGGTAACGAAATAACGGTTACATTTATAGGCATCTTTCAAATAAACGTGGCTGTTATCAAAGCATTGTTTCACAATAATTTTGAAAATAAACAAAACAACTTCGTTAATTCTGTAAGCTTTATTTTGTAATAAGCACTTAATTAAGAAAAACAGAAAGTAAATTGAATAATCCGGTCAGAATCAATTTTCTTTCTGTTTTAAAAATACAGTAAGAAACGGATACAAAATAAATTATGATAGTTAGGCGAACTTATTTTGTTTCCGTTCCTAAGTGCCTGAACACTTAATTCTTTTCTGTAATAATGGTTTGAGTAGGGAATGCAAAATCTAATTTTGCTGCATTAAAGCGTTCCAATACCTCTTGATTTACAGTATCAATAGCACCCCAAATATCAGCACCTTTAGTAATGAAATACTGAAATCTCAGATTTAAAGAAAAGTCTCCGAAACCTTCAAAAATACTTACAAAGTTCTCATCAAGAATGTCCTGATGACTTTCAACAATTTCCTTAAGAATTGTTTTGGCCTGTTTCATTTGCTCGGGAGTTGTATCATAGGTCAAGCCCAAGCCAATCGACATTTTTCTGCTGGGTTCCGAGGATATATTTTCAATTGAGCTGGATGTAAATGTTGTGTTCGGAATGGTAACCAACCTTCCGGCCAAAGTTCGGAGTCGGGAAGAACGAAAACCAATTGCTTCAATAGTTCCGTCAAAACCATCGGCCACCACGCGATCGCCGAGCATAAATGGTTTGTCGGTAAATACGGTAAATCCGCCAAAAAGGTTGGCTACCGTATCTTTAGCGGCCATTGCCAGAGCAATACCTCCAATTCCGAGACCTGCCAATAAAGCCCCGACATTATAGCCGGCATTATTAAGCCCGACGATAATGGCAATAGTCCAAATGGCAATTTTTATTGATTTACGAATCAGCGGTAAAAGCTGGTCGTCAAGGTCGCTTTCAGATTTTTCAACCATTGGTGTTAGGTAGTTTAAAATGATTCCGTCAATCGTACGAACCAATAACCAAGACACATCAAATGTAATGGCGACATAAAAAACTCTGTCCATAAACTGTTCCGTTCCCGGGCTAAGGGTTAAATATTTTACGCCATACCAAATACCGGCTAATACAACGGCCAAAATTACCGGGGTTTCCAATGATTCCACCAGAAGATCGTCGAGCTTTGTGCTTGTTTTTTTTGTTAGTTTTTTGAGTACATTTCTAATGAGCCAATACAATATTTTAGAGACTAAATAGCCACCTATGATAATTGAAAAAGCTATAAGCCATTCCCCAATGGTGTTGCTGTAAAAGGGTTTGTTGAAAAATTCCGACATAATAATGAGTTTTTTGATTTTTACAAAGGTAAGAAGATGTCACAGAAAAAAAAAGTTTATGAATATGAGGAGAACCACATTTATTTTTTAACTTTAGCATGCAAATATAAATGGAACATTATGAAAAAATATCTGATACTTATAATCTTGCTTTTTGCTGTGTTGTCCGTATATAGCCAAAGGCGAGGCCAAGTTATAAAATGGTTTAGCCTGGCGGCAAAGGGCGGCGTGGGAAATTCATTACTTTTGAACCCCGATATATTTTCCGAAGCCGGAGCCGATTCCGATGTCTTTACTCTCAGCTATTCATACGGCGGGCGTTTTACGTTTTCATACGGAGATAATCTTGGAGTAGGGGTAGATGTTTTGTCGTCATCTTTCGGACAAAACTATACATTGGTTACCGGAATCGAAAGTTATGAGAAACAATTAAAGTTGACCTCCCTTGATATCAGCCCGTTTTTTAGATATTCAGGTTATGGCGGTGGCTATTTTGAGATTGGTCCTACATTTACTACTTTAAAGTCGGCGGAAGAAACAAACTCCATACAAGGAACTTTTTTTCCTCGTGATAATTTGATGGAGATATACGAAAACAAACTTACCGGTCTTATGGTTGGTTTTGGTATGGCGGCTGTACGAACCGAAAGGCTTGCCGTTAATCTCGGTCTGCGTGCAAGTTACGGCTTTACGGATATGGTTCCCAATCATCAAAACGATTATGTTTTGAATGACGGCGTGTACTTCCCGGAAATTATTTCGGATAAGGAAACGCATGCCCTATCACTCAAGTTTTTTGCAGAGCTCAACTACTTCTTTGCCTTTTGGGGCGATGCCTCTTGCGGACGCGGACGGCTTGTGTTTTTTCAGTAATTTTTTTTATTTTCAATAATTTCTCTAATAAGCCTAATAAACTGATATGCACAGAGTCGGTCATGTAAATATTTCTGCGTCAATAACCGGATTTATAATAACTTAATTTAAATTTAAAATGAAGATATATCAAATAGACACTTTCACAAATAAACGTTTTCGAGGAAATGCGGCAGCGGTTTGTATCGGAAATAACCGGTTGTCGGAGGAAGTTATGCAAAATATAAGTGCAGAAAATAATCTGTCGGAGACAGCTTTTGTTGTAAGAAAAGGCGATGTCTTTGAAATACGCTGGTTTACGCCCGAGGTTGAAGTTGATTTATGTGGTCATGCAACATTAGCCGCTGCCTATGTTTTGCATGAGTATTATGATTGTAAAAAAGAGAATATTTTGTTTGAGACCCAAAAAAGCGGCGAGCTGTCTGTATATAGGCAAGGAGACTTCTTTGAGTTAGATTTCCCCTCGGACAATATTCGGAAGTCCAAATTGCCGGAAAACTTTTTAAACACATCACACAAAGTCCCCAATGAGGTGTATAAAGGTAAAACCGATTTAATGCTGGTGTACTCCAATGAGGATCAAGTGAAAAATTTTGTTCCCGACTTGGAAATTCTCGGCTCCGCAGGTGCCCGAGGTGTTATTATAACGGCTCCGGGGAATACCGTAGATTTTGTTTCACGCTTTTTTGCTCCTCAGGTTGGGATAGCAGAAGATTCCGTAACCGGTTCATCGCATACAACCTTAATTCCTTTTTGGAGCCAACGATTGTCTAAGAATATTATGAAGGCTGCACAATTGTCCAAAAGAGGCGGGCTAATAGGTTGCGAGTTTTTGGGCAGTCGTGTAAAAATTTCGGGACAAGCTGTTACCTATTCAATAGGCGAGATTGTTTCGGACGAATAAGTCGGTGCTAATTTATTGATTGTAAATGCCCAATCTACAAAAGATTATTTTTGTTTCATAATTATTTTGTGTTGATAATAGAATGTAACTTACAGTTCCGGACAGACTTTCCTTAACCTGTCCAAAAAATACAATATACCTATGGCAACTATCTGCATTTATTGTATTATTGTACAAAATTTTGTCAAACAATATACTTTAAACGGTTAATAATTTGGCTTTTACAAAGAGTGTATTTGTTGAAAAGCAAGGTATTGTATCATTATATCATTAAATAATTAAATCATTTAAAGTATATGTCCCCAATAGATACCATAAAGCAACCTGTAGCTCAAGAATTAAAAGTATTTGAGTCATATTTCAAAAAATCACTCAAGAGTAAAGTTCCGTTACTTGATATAATTACAAATTATATTCTGAGACGCAAAGGAAAGCAAATGCGACCGATGTTTGTTTTTTTAACCGCACGCATGTTCGGAGAAATCAAGGAAGCAACTTATGTGGCAGCTACGCTTATTGAACTGCTGCACACCGCTACCTTGGTTCACGATGATGTGGTGGACAACTCCAAAATCCGACGCGGATTTTTTTCAATTAATGCCTTGTGGAAATCTAAAATAGCGGTACTCACCGGCGACTACTTATTGTCCAAAGGACTAATTACGGCTACCGAGAACAAGCAATATGAGTTGTTGGAAATTGTTTCTGAGGCCGTTAAAGAGATGGCCGAAGGAGAACTCCTGCAAATAGAGAAAGCTCGTAAATTGGACATCAGCGAAGAGGCTTATTTTGATATTATTCAAAAAAAAACGGCCACACTTATTGCTTCTTGCACTGCGGCCGGAGCAAAATCTGCCGGTGCCGATGATACTGCCGTAAAAAATATGAAAGAATTCGGAATGATGGCCGGAATTGCATTTCAGATAAAAGATGATTTGTTTGACTACAATTCCAATAATAAAACCGGAAAACCTGCCGGAAATGATATTAGAGAAAAGAAAATGACTTTGCCGTTGATTTTTGCTTTACAGAATTCTTCAAAAAAGGAGAGGAGAAAAATTATAAAAAAAGTAAAAAAGAAAAAAAAATCTCCACACGATATCAAGACGGTTGTAGATTTTGTTAATGACAAAGGCGGCATCGATTATGCTCGAAAAATTATGCTTGAGTATAGGGATAAATCAGAAAAAATATTAGAAGAATTTGATCCCTCAGATGCTAATAAGTCTTTGAAATCATTGCTTTATTATGTTACCGAGCGAAAAAAATAATTCCGATTTGCAAACGTTTTTAGACCTTTCTTCTGTAGAATTTATCGATATTCACACCCATTCACCGAGTAATAGGCGTGGTGTTTTTTCCTTGCAAAGTCTTTTCTTGAAAGATGCCGAAAATGCACCATTAAATTTCTTTTCATGCGGTGTTCACCCTTGGTATGTTTCGGAGAGTTATCCTTCGACTAAGTTTTATCAAAGTCCTGTGTTTAAAAGAAAGGAGCTAATTGCCGTTGGTGAAATCGGCCTTGATAAAGTGAATAATAAAGTAAACTATAATTTACAAATAGAAGTCTTTAAAACACAACTGATTTTGGCCGAACAGTTAAAAAAGCCGGTGATTATTCATAGTGTGAAAGCCTATTCTGATGTGTTGGCGATTTTAAAAAAAACGCAGCCCACGGTGCCTTTAATTTTTCACGGCTACAATGAAAATATGCAAATTGCAGATCAACTTTTAAATTTCAACAGCTACTTTTCTTTCGGTCAATTTCTTTTCCGGACAAATTCAAAAGCTGTTAATGTTTTTAGTCAAATTCCGGAAAATAAATTGTTTCTTGAGACCGACGATTCCTTATTTTCAATTTCTGAAGTCTATGAAAAAGCCACTGAAATCCGGAGTCTGAAACTAAATGATTTGCAAGGTCTTATTGCCGACAATTTCAGAAAAGTTTTTGCAATCAATGATTAAGTCGTTTTTTAAGAGCAGTAAAAATTTTCAGGTAATTGTTAGTCGGTTTTTAACGGATGAATATCTTTTCGGTATTGGTTGTCGAATTTTGTTATTTATATACGACTATAGCCTTAAATCCGCAAGTCAAACATTAAATACCTTAATACCAGCCGGGTGAAAACACCCGGCTGGTGCAGTTTGCACCTTGCAGGTGTTTTCACCTGCAAGCGATTACTAAAAGACTTGCGGATTTAAGGTATAGTCATAATTCTCTTTATACAGAATTTTGTTCCTTGTCAATCCTTGTAAGCCTTCATCGCCTGATAAATTACGGAATGGATATTTTCTCGAATGTCGTAACGATTAATACGCCAATTTTTTTGATTAGGATGCACTCGATTGGATAAAAATACGAATACAATTTCATTTTCGGGGTCAACCCAAATGCAAGTTCCCGTAAACCCGGTATGCCCGAAAGTAGAGTAGGGTGCTTCAGGAGCATTTATTCCCCTCAACGACGCTTTGTCGAAACCCAAACCTCGGTGGCTGTCTTTTTGTGGTCCGGTGAAAAGTTTTATTGTCGAGGATGAAAGGTAGAACTTGCCGCCGTAAGTTCCCTTATTGAGCCACATTTGCCCGAGCAGAGCTAAATCATAGGCATTGGAAAACAAGCCGGCATTACCGGAAATACCTCCCAGCATGGCGGCTGAAGGATCGTGCACATCGCCTCGCAACAGTTGTTCGCGCCAGTATTTATCGTTTTCCGTCGGGACAATTCTGTTTTTGTTCCCGGATTTATAGGGCTTGAAACCCATAGAGTTTAACCCCATAGGTAAATAAATATTCTGCCGCAAATAGTCGTTCATGTTCCGGTTGTTGACCGAATCAATAACTTGCTGAAGCAATATCATATTAATGTCACTGTATTGATAAATTTTGCGAGAATATACGGGCAAGCGCTTGGTATTTTTCCAAAGTGTATCAAAGTAATTTGATTTAAAATAGAAATTTTCAGCAATTCTGCACTCTGCGGTATCCTTAATAAAGTGTGGGGAGTAATATTCCGCATATAAATTTTTTATACTGTCTTTAATATTAAATTTCGGCAAAGAATGGCTGAGCGACGTGTCGCTATTGAAGCTGTTCGGTATGTTCTTTGCCTTATATCTTTTTTCGATAACTTCCAAAGAATCGTAAATGAATTTTTTGTACATGAGATAAGGAAGAATTGGAAGTACCGGAGTGATGCCGGATTTATGCAACAGCAAATCTTGTATTTTGACTTTAAAAATATTGTTTTTGGGAGTGGCCGTAATAAATATTGTGTCATATGCTATGAGGAGGCTGTCATTGAGATGAAGCGTGTCTTGATGTTGGAGCAATCGGTTAAAATCTTTAATTTCCGCAATTATAAGTGTGTCAATATTTATTAAAGTATCGGGTTTAATATTGGAGTAATCAATTTTTGTATCTCGAAAAAACTTGCCGAGCTTGTCGTCCAATCGAATCTTTCCTTTATCATACATTTTCATCATGGCGGTGGTTGTGGCCGCAACTTTTGTAACGGAAGCAAGATCGTAAACATCAGATTTTGATACCTTTCGCCGGCGTGCGTAACTTTGATATCCAAAAGATTTATTGTAGATGTCATATCCGTTTTTGAGTACAACAATTTGGCATCCCGGATAGGCTCTCAGAGAAATACCGCTTTTGGCAATAGAGTCTATAAAAGCCAGCTTGTTGCCGTCAATATTGACTTCTTCGGGAAGACATTCGGCTACTCTTGTTTTTTTAGTGGTGAGTTGCTTTTTGCCGGAGAAATTACTGTGAGGGAAACGGTATTTGCCGTTTAGTGCAATTCCTCCAAAAAGACTTTCGGCAATATATTTTTGTTCACTTGGGCTTGCTCCAAATGCTTGAATAATAGATTTTAAGCTGTCGGCATATCGGATGTCGGAAGCCGGTCCGAAATTTATCAAAACATCTGTGGTTTTGAGCTGGTTCTGAATTTTTTTCAATGTTTGACGCTTCGTTGTGTTATCGGTTAAAAGTATGGTTCGGGTTTGAAAATCAGATTGTACATGCTTTTCGGATGTTTTCCATATTATTTGCTTGCTGTAGTTTTTTAATGTCTTTGATAAAACAGGAAGCTTTTTAGAACTCAGGTTTATTATAAGAAATTTAGCTCGTTGAATATCTTTAAAAGGCAACAATTTTTCGTCATTTTTCAAAAGGCACAGTGAATTTTTATATACACGCCCTCGGAGTACTTGGTTTTGTTTTGAGTTAATTATGCTTAACACAGAATCGTAATCAACCGCTCGCTTTTTATTTAGTCCGAGATAGGTTTTGGCCAGCAATATTCGTCTTACTTTTTGGTTTAATTGAGTTTCAGATAGTTCCCCGTTTGACAGGAAGTGTTTTATTATTTGTATCGTTTTTTTGGGCTTATGGCTTATAAAGAGATCCGTTCCCGCCAGAAAATGTTCTTTGATTAATTGTATCGAGTCATTGTTAACGGAGTGTACAATTAATCCGCCGAAGTTGTATTTTTTGCGTGCGGTTTTATTGTTTTCGGGGTTTATCAACAGCGACGATTGTGACAGCAGTCGGTTATTAAAATCGAAATGTGCGGAATCATCCTTAAATAGAATGTCCGGGCTGAGTCCTGTCAATAGCCCGGTTTGTTTATAGCCGGCACAAAGTTTTATGTAAAAATCCAAAATGTTATTTTCGAAAATTGAATCGTCGGAGCTGGTTTCCAGCCCGGGAATTATGACTGCACTTGTGCCCATGGCGTAGTTAATTGATGCAATATATTTGATATAGTCAAAAAATAAAGTATCCCGACGGATTGCCGAGAGATGGTTTATTCCCGGAAACGGGGCAAGCTCGGTATATGAGTTTTGAAGCAGAAGAGAATTTGAAATTTCAAAGGGAGCAATCTTCGATTTTTCATTGAGGTGGTTTCTTACATCAATTTGGTGTTTCAAAGAGTCTGTCCGGTATATTATTCCGCCGAGAGTATATTGGCTTGTTGTATCGCTTAGGATTTTCGGTGTTTTACTGCCGGCAACCTGTATAATTAGTTGTCTTATTTTTTCATCCGGAGTTATATACTTTAATGTTGTATCGGCCCAAGCCGGATTGGTCTCTAAAAACGGTTCGGAAAATACTTGCTTGTGGGTTTGCTTTGTCGGAATAATCCAAATTATTGTCAGCAAGAAAAGTACTGCAACAATATATGCCGTGAAGAATTTTAGTTCAGCGATTTGAGAACCTGTTATTTTAAGGATATTATTTTTTTTCAACGGGTTGTTTTGAATTGATTATAAAAATGTGGTCTTATCCTGAATAATTCAGGTTATTAAAGTCGGATTAAGCAAATTGCAAATTCGAGCTTTATGATAATGAATTAAAAAACGAAGACAATTATTTTTACAGGCAAGATACTAAAAATACAGCAGAAAATAATTAAATTCTGAGGAATGGAAATATAAATTTGATGAGTGGTCATTGTATGCTATTTACTCTTCTTTAGAGTTCATGGCTGAAATTAATTTCATTGTTCCGGTCTTGAGTTCTTCTTGCAGATGAGCTATTTTATCGGCAAGTTCGGCATTCTTTTGAATGGTTTTGTTCACATCAAGTATTGAAATATTTACCTGAGATGTTCCTTCTTTTTGTTCTTTGGTACTGTTCGTAATGGATTGTATGATTTGCCTTGATTGCTCAATTTCTTGGATTAGTTGATTGATCTCTTCTTGCAAATTCAAGGTAGCTTTATTGGATTGAGAAATTATTGCATTGATATTTTCGGAAGCTTCTGTACTTTTTTCGGACAAATTACGTATTTCTTGAGCTACTACCGAGAATCCTTTACCCGACTCACCGGCCTTATCGGCTTCAATTGAGGCATTGAGCGACAGTAGTTTTGTTTGAAATGAAATATCGTTTATAACACCAATAAATTTATATACGTTTTGGTTACTTTTAGTTGCCGTCTCTAAGGTTTTTTTGCTGCCACTGATGTACTTTGAGGTGTTTTTAACCGTTTTATTGGTCATCTCGGCACGAAGAGCATTTTGTTCGGCACTGCTGTCAATTTCTTCTATTGTCGCACTTATTTCTTCGATGTCGGCCGCTTGACTGTTTGAACTTTGAGTTAATGTCTTCGTTGCTATGGCCAGCTCATTTTCCAGCTCCTGCTGTTTTTCAATACTGGCCTTAAGGCTTACAATTAATTCTTGGTTTTTTTTATCTCGAATTTTTATTTGCTCCGCATCTCGCTTTGTCAATTGCTCCGATTTTATTGAAAAATCTGTAATAAAGTACAGGATAACTCCGGATAGGATCACAGATAAACTGATATAAATAATAGAGGTTTTTATAATAGCGTATTGGTCGGGAGTTACGGAACCTTCGGCCATAAATAAGAATAACCATACAGCACCGAGCAACAGGGCGATATTGACAACTAATACTTTACGGGAAGAGAACAAGGCGATTACGGTTAGCGTTCCAAGAGCAACGTACAGGCTTCCCGAAAAATTTTGCAAAACGTCTATTCCATTATACATTCGTTGGAATATGACCATGAGATCCACGATTAAGAAAGAGGTTGGCACAAAATTTCCGGCAGACTTAAATTTTGTAAACTTAAGAAGTGATATATCGATAGTCAACAAAAGGCCGAAACCAATGGCTGAAACCAAGTAGTTGCTGAGAAATTCCGTTTTACCTTTGATGAAAAATACGGCTGTAGATTCAGAAACCCAGAGAACCAAAGCAACGAACAGTATCCACATCATTGCATTTGAACGTTGTCTTACTCTTAAGGAGGTTTCTGAATAATTGTATATAAAGAAATTGTTGAGTTTGTTCATTGTATTGAAATTTTTTATAAGATACAATAAAATTCCATATTTTTGCGAAATTAAATAGAGTCTAAATTAAACTGCAAAATGCATACCAAAACAGAATTACTCATTGGGCAAGAGGAACGCTCTAAACTTCAAAATTCTCATGTGCTTATTGTAGGATTGGGCGGGGTCGGAGGATATGCCGCCGAACAATTATGCCGTGCCGGTGTAGGGAAACTTACGCTTGTAGATGATGATACAGTGAACCAAACAAATATCAATCGGCAATTAATAGCAGATTATTCATCCATAGGGAAAGGAAAGGCGAAACTATTTAAGGAGCGGTTTTTAAAAATCAACCCGGAGATGGTTGTTCACCTCAGTCAAGTGTTTTTAACCGATGATGACAGTCTTAAACTGCTCAAAGAAAACAGGTTTGACTACGTTGTGGATGCTATTGACACTCTGCGACCCAAGGTGAATTTAATACAATCCTGTGTTTCCGAAAATATTAAATTGGTAAGCTCAATGGGAGCCGGAGGAAAAATGAATCCCGAGATGGTGCAAGTGGCTGATATCTCTAAAACCTACAATGATGGTTTAGCTCGAATGTTGAGAAAGAAATTGCACAAATTGGGTCTCTATGAGGGGTTTTCGACAGTTTTTTCGCCTGAAGATATTCCTAAGCATGCCATGGTTCAAAAACTTGAGCGAAATAAAAAAACTCAAGTCGGAACTATTTCATACATGCCGGCAATTTTTGGAATTTATTGTGCTTCGGTGGTCATTCGAGATTTGATAAAATAAAAAGTCTCCTTCACTCTTCACCTTTCACCCTTCACCTTTTACTCTTCACTCTTAGTTAAAATTTAAAAGTTGCTCCCAACTTTAAATATGAAATACCATAACCCATTTCTGTAAATATGCCGAATTTATCAGACATCATAATTCTTCCGCCCAGAAATGCATCAAAAACATAGTAAGCACGGTTGTATCCCCAATCATCATCGGCTAAATCCGTATTGTGGTAGGAATTAAAAATAGGTCCCATCATAAATCCCCCGTATATATCAAACTTAGAGGTATTGAGCATTCCCAAATGAAAGGCTCCTCTTACTGTTACCGCAGTACTGTTCCAATAATAAATGTCGCCTTTGTCTTCGTAGCGAGTGTGGCGGTATTCCAATAATCCTCCGGCAGTAATTACACCCACTCCCGGAAATTCATATACGCCGGCTTCATAAGCAATGTTAAATGAGGGCATCGGGGCAAAATTATTCTTTGGATGATACCTCCAGCCAAATCCGAGGCCTAAATTCACCGCTTGGTCGTTACGGTTAAAAGCTTGCTGTCCATAGCTGAATGAAATTGTTGTAAAAACTACAATTAGTAGTATTAATGATTTTTTATTCATGGTAATATTGTTTTTGAATGTTTTATTTTTAAGTCCACTCCGAAAACACCATTTTGGGAAAACCTTGTAAATACGAAAACAGTATTGTGTTAATAATAAGGACTTTATGATTTAGTGAAAATATGTAAATCTTGTCAATCCTGTCAAAAACACTTTTCAGAGTACACTCATTTTTTGTTTTTTTTCTCATTTTCTCTCTTTGCTCGTTCGCTTTGAAGTCGTCGTTGTCGTTCTTTTTCTTCTCTTTTTCTTCTGTGCCGGATTTCATGTACTTTTTTCTTCCAAGAATCACGCAAACCAACGGTTTTGTTAAATATAATATTCTCCTTGGTCGATTCTCGGTCAACGCAGTAGTAACCTTTACGTTCAAATTGTAGCCGGTCCTCTTCTTTGCTTTCTTTAACCATAGGTTCAGCTTTGGCTCCTTTGTTTATGCTCAGTGAATCCGGATTTAGATAGTCTTTAAAATCTCGGTTCTTGTGTCCGTCCGGTGCCGGGTCTTCAAACAAACGGTCGTATTGTCTTATTTCAACATTTACGGCATGCGGTTTGGATACCCAGTGCAAGGTTCCTTTTACTTTTCTTCCGTCCGGTGATTTTCCGCCTTTTGATGCCGGATCGTAGGTACAATGTATCTCCGTGATTTCTCCGCTTGCATTCTTTTCAACTCCGGTACATTTGATAAAGTAGGCATAACGCAAACGTACTTCTTTTCCGGGAGATAATCTGAAAAACTTCTTTACCGGTTCTTCCATAAAATCTCCGCGTTCAATATACAGTTCTTTAGAAAAAGGAACCATACGTGTGCCTGCATTTTCATCTTCCGGGTTGTTCACTGCTTCAAGGTATTCTTCTTTTTGTCCTTCCGGATAGTTTGTAATGACAACTTTTATAGGGTCAACCACGGTCATCACTCGGTTCACTTTTTTATTCAAATCGTCTCTTAGGCTGTGTTCCAACAGTCCGATATCAATCACATTGTTTCTTTTGGCAACACCAATTTTATCGGCAAAAGTTTTCAGGGATTCCGGCGTGTAGCCTCTTCTTCTCAGTCCTGATATTGTAGGCATCCGTGGGTCATCCCAACCGGTAACCGTTCCGTTCTCAACCAACTCGGCCAATTTTCGTTTGCTCATTACCGTAAAACTTAAATTGAGGCGAGCAAATTCAATTTGGCGAGGTCTTATTTTTCCTTCTTCATGCAATTGATCTAAAAACCAGTCATACAGCGGACGATGGTTCTCAAATTCTAAGGTACATATTGAATGAGTAATTTGTTCCAAATAGTCCGATTGGCCGTGCGTAAAGTCGTACATAGGATATATACACCAATCGTTTCCGGTACGGTGATGTTCTGCATGCAAAATACGGTACATTATCGGGTCTCTCATATTCATATTGGGTGAACTCATGCCGATTTTTGCACGCAACACTTTTTTTCCGGTTTTATATTCACCGTTCTTCATGCGTTCAAACAAGTCCAGGTTTTCTTCAACAGAGCGATTTCTGTACGGGCTTTCTTTACCGGGCTCTTTAGGCATACCTCGTGTTGCCGTAATTTCTTCGGCTGTTTGGTCGTCAACATAGGCCAACCCCTTCTTTATTATATATTGAGCCCATTGGTAAAGTTGTTCAAAATAATCTGAAGCAAATCGAATATTGCCTTCCCATTCATAGCCTAACCACTCAATGTCTTTAGAAATTGATTCCACATACTCTTTTTCCTCTTTAGAGGGGTTGGTGTCGTCAAATCGTAAATTGGTTTTACCATTATATTTTTTTGCTAATTCAAAATTTAAAATAATCGATTTTGAATGCCCGATATGCAGATATCCGTTGGGCTCCGGAGGAAAACGGGTATGAATTTCTTTGTGCTTTCCCGATGCTAAATCTTCTTCTGTAATTTGCTCAATAAAATTAAGACTTTTCTTTTCCTCTGCCATATCTTTAGGGTTTTTAAATTTTTTGTAAAATATAAAATTACGGAGTTCTTCATAATTGAAATGCAAAAATATTAATATTTTTTGTTGACTCGCAATTTTTTTGAAAAACTGTACGATTTCTCACTCAAATTCATAATTTTGCAAATTGTTTGTTATCAATAACATTGAAAATTATGGGTCTTATACACATCGAAGGTATGGAGTTTTATGCATACCACGGGCATTATGAAGAGGAACAAATTGTGGGTAATCGCTTTTTGATAGATTTGCAGATAGACGCAGACTGTACCAAGGCTGCCCGGACAGATAAAATCAACGATGCAGTAAATTATCAGGCAGCCTATAAAATTGTAAAAAAGCAGATGAAGAAAAAGTCCAATTTGCTTGAAAATATTGCAAACCGAATTATTGATGCCTTATATCAAGAATTCGATGAAGTTAATCAGATTAAAATAAAAGTTTCAAAAATGAATCCGCCGATGGGGGGGAAAATTAAAAAAGTCAGTGTTACTTTGAAACGATAAAATTATAATATGGAACAGAAATTAAAAATATATAATACGCTAAAGCGAAAAAAACAAAAATTTGAACCGATAAACCCGCCTTTTGTCGGGCTATATGTCTGCGGACCTACAGTATATGGCGATGCTCACTTAGGGCATGCCCGACCGGCCGTAATCTTTGATTTGTTATATCGATACCTAAAATATCTTGGTTATAAGGTGCGTTATGTCAGAAACTTAACCGATGTCGGCCATTTGGAAAATGATGCAGACGAAGGCGAAGATAAAATTGCAAAAAAAGCACGGCTTGAGGAGTTGGAACCCATGGAAATTGCTCAACGCTATATCAATGCCTATCATAAAAATATGCGCCAACTCAATACAATTGAGCCAAACATTGAACCGCAAGCTTCCGGACATATTCCGGAACAAATTAAAATGGTTGAGCAAATACTGGAACAAGGATTTGCCTATGAGAAAAACGGCTCGGTATATTTTGATGTGGAGAAATATTCTGAAAAATATGATTACGGCAAGCTTTCCGGAAGAGTCGTTGAGGATTTAAAATCGAATACCAGAGATTTGCAAGGGCAAACAGAAAAAAAGAATCCCTTTGATTTTGCCTTATGGAAAAAGGCCGAGCCGGAGCATATCATGCGATGGGACTCTGAATGGAGCAACGGTTTTCCCGGCTGGCATCTCGAATGTTCCGTAATGAGTACCAAGTATTTGGGCGAACAGTTTGATATTCACGGCGGCGGACTGGATTTACAATTCCCCCACCATGAATGTGAAATTGCTCAATCAACTGCAGCCACAGGCAACGAAGCGGTTAAATACTGGATGCACAACAATATGATTACCATTGACGGGCAGAAAATGAGTAAGTCTTTAGGCAACTTTATTAAATTAGATGAAATGTTCTCCGGAGAACATAAACTTCTGGAGCAGGCTTTCAATCCGCAAGTTGTACGATTTTTTATGTTACAAGCACATTACAGAAAACCCTTGGATTTTTCAAACAAGGCGTTAAAGGCCTCGGAAAAAGGGCTCAACAGACTTATGGAGGCTATGCGGGTATTAGAAAAATTAGAGCCGGGCAAACGTTCAACGGTTGATATTTCCGGGATTAAGGAAAAATGCTTTACGGCTTTAAATGATGATTTGAATACGCCCATTCTAATTGCTCATCTGTTTGACGGGGTGAAAATTATTAACTCCGTAAAGGCAGGAAAAGAAGCATTGAGTAAAGATGATTTAACAAATCTCAGAGCCTTGTATTCTGATTTAGTCTATGATGTCTTGGGTTTAACTCCCGAGGAGGAAAAAGCAAACACTCAGGGTAATACAGAACAACTGATGCAATTGCTTTTGAAATTGCGAGCAAAAGCCAAAAAGAATAAAGACTTTGAAACAGCTGATGCTATTCGTAATGAGCTCAATGAGTTGGGTATTAATGTGAAAGATACACCCGATGGTGCAGAATGGAGTATGGATTAACAAGCAGAATCATTAAATGATTTCACTTTATTGTTGTATATTTATGCTGAGTTTTTAATAATAAGGGCTTGCCATTTTTTAAAGAAAAATAATGAGCAAAATTTTAATTTTTAACGGAAACCCTAAACTGAATAATTCATTATTGTGGAATAAAGCTCAAAAGTACACTATTTTGGGCCGGTTAAGAACAGTAACCCGGAAAAAAGAGAGTAGTGGTTAAAGAAAACAGAGAAGACAGGTGCTCGGATGATGTAGGTTGATGTTAATGTGTGTGGAACTATATTTCATTGTTTTGGGAAAATTTTTTTATAAAACAAAAATAACTGAAATGAAATTCTTTAAACCGGCATGCATAGTTTTATCCTTATTGTTTATTGTAAACATAGGGATTGCTCAAAACTCAATTGAAGTTAATGTTCAAAATCTGAGAAACAAAAAAGGTGTTATCAGGGTCTCACTATACAATACATGTCAAAGTTTCCCTAAAGTAGGTCTCGAATATCTAAAAGTGTCTTTAAATCCGGAGCACCCGAATTATGTTTTCAGAAAACTACCTCCCGGAAAGTATGCGGTCGCCGTTTTGCATGATGAAAACAAAAACCGGCATGCCGACAAAAATTGGCTGGGAATACCTCAAGATGGGTTTGGTTTTTCAAGAAATGTAAAACCCAAAGTAAAGGCACCTTCTTTTGAGCAAACTTGTGTAGAATTGAAAAAAGGAAATATCTTACGATTAAACATCCGCCTGATTTATATGTGACATACTTTAAACGGTTAATAATTTGACTTATATAAAGAGTGTATTTGTTAAATAGCAAGGGATTGTATCATTAAATAATTAAACCATTTAAAGTAATTCATGAATAAGAATTTTTCAAATAAATTGCTTAATTGGTATCAAAAGACCAAACGAAAACTGCCTTGGCGTGGTGTCTCTGACCCTTACAAAATATGGTTGTCGGAGATAATAATGCAACAAACACAAATAAAGCAAGGGACAAGTTACTACTTGAAAATTCTTGATGCTTTTCCCACAGTCATCGAATTGGCTGAGGCTGAACAAGATGAGCTCTTAGTCCTTTGGCAAGGTTTGGGGTACTATTCCCGAGCACGAAATATGCATGAGTCTGCCAAATATGTTGTTGAAGAATTGAACGGAATATTTCCAAAATCCTACAAACAACTCATAAAACTCAAAGGGGTAGGGGATTATACAGCCTCTGCCATTTCATCAATAGAGAACAATGAGCTTAGGCCGGCACTTGACGGAAATTTATTGCGTGTATTTACTCGTTTGTTCGGTATTGAGGCTCCAATTGATAAGGCAAGCGGAAAGCGTTTGGTTAAAGAAAAGGCTCAAAAATACATGCCGGCCGACAGACCGGGAGACTACAATCAAGCCCTTATGGATTTTGGAGCCTCTGTTTGTTGTCCCAAAAAACCGAATTGTCAAAATTGTCTTTTTAATACCGACTGTATTGCTTTTCAAACCGGTAAGGTTTTACAACTTCCCGTAAAATCGTCTAAAATAAAAAAGACAACCCGTTATATTCATTATTTCCTGATACAATCGGAGGGTGAAACACCAAAATCAGTTATTCGTAAACGTACCGGAAATGGTATATGGCGGGGATTATATGACTTTATTTCTTTGGAATATTTCCAAAAAACGGATGAACTGAATGTTATTTCAGATTTTCATTCAAAATATCCCGGCACAAAGAATGAATCGATAAACTTTGTCAGTAAAGAATATAAGCAGGAACTATCGCATCAAAAACTGTATGTCCGTTTTTACGCATTAGTGTTGCCGTCAAAGGAAGTCAATGCAATATTAAAGGCAGAAAGTTCTACAAAAACTGTAGATAAAGACGAGTTTTCAACGACTCCGTTTCCTCAGCTTTTAAATAAGTTTTTGCTTGAAAACGAAGAAAATGTATTTTCGTAAAAAAACAGGATATGAAAATTATAGGATTGATTAGCATTTTTGTGCTTTTGACCTTTGCCGCATTCGGACAAAGTTTTTACGGAGGACTTGTCGGTGGTTTCAGCGGAAGCCAGATTGACGGGGATACACAAGGAGGATATACCAAACCCGGATTTGTAGCCGGAGTTTATGTCGGCAGAGACTTAGGGGGAAATAAAGCCTTCAAAATCGAGTTATACTATATCGGTAAAGGGGCATTAAAAAATGTAAAGTATGCTAATGGTACTGTCGTTCAGGAATTTAAGACTCATCTGAATTATGTGGAAATGCCGATATTTTATGTGTGGAATTTTTCGGAAAAATTTACTTTCTCCGGAGGAATAGCATCTGCTTTTAATTTCTCTTCTAAACTGTATTATAAGGGCGGGTTACTGCCGGAGTCAACTTATGAAATGAGCCCGTTTGATTTTTCCCCGATAGTTAAAGTCGAATTCAATTTTTCTGAACGCATGACAATCGGAGTACGGTTTTCACGCTCAGTATTCAGCATAAGAACTGATGATTATTTGTACAATAATAATTTGAGTGTAGCCG
>JAYEIA010000157.1:0-1992 GCA_034659855.1 Bacteroidota bacterium | reverse complement strand
GAGATGAAAGCACAGTTTAACATGCATCGGCTCTACAACTCTACAACTACACCTCTACAATATACACATGCATCGTCTTTACAAATGCACAATCGTCGCCTCTACCACAACAATCTACCACATACAATCTACTATATACGATCTACAAACACAATACGGCTTTAACCGAATGAATTACAATATATTCATTGAATCTTAAATTATTTATGTTTATTTTATTAATAATTATAAAAAGAGAATAGAAATGAAAAACAAAGTACAGAAATTACAAAACTTAATTGAACAATTTCACACTAACATCATTCAATATAAAAATTCTAATTACGACGAAGCGAATACAAGAGTTGATTTCATCGACAAATTTTTCGAGCTGCTCGATTGGGATGTGAGAAATGTCCAGGGATTTTCTGAAGATTATCGCGATGTTGTTCGTGAAGATAAGGTCGTAATTCAAGGTAAACCAAAAGCACCGGATTATAGTTTCAGAATCGGAAAAGAACGGAAATTTTTCGTTGAAGCAAAAAAACCGTCTGTAAATATAAAAAAAGATATCGCTCCTGCTTATCAGATCCGTCGTTATGGTTATACCGCAAAAGTTCCGCTCTCAATTCTCACCGATTTTGAGGAATTCGCCATCTATGATACAAGGATCAAACCGAAACAGGATGATAAGGCAAGTGTCGGCCGAATATTCTACTGCACTTATGAAGAGTATGAAAAAAACTTTGAATTCATCTACAATACTTTCGCAAAAAACTCAATTCTAAAGGGAAGTTTTGACAGATATGTGACTGAAAATAAAAATAAAAGGGGAACTTCCGAAGTTGATAACGAATTCCTAAAACTGATCGAAAATTGGCGAAATAATCTTGCAAAAAATATTGCACTGCGAAATCTAAATCTCTCAATTTACAATCTGAATACTGCTGTGCAAAAAATTATCGATAGAATTATTTTCTTACGAATTGCCGAAGACAGAAATATGGAAACTTACGGCATTTTGAAAGATCTTACAAATTCTGAAAATATTTATGAAAATCTTGTAAAAATATTCATCAAGGCAGACAAAAAATATAACAGCGGACTTTTCAAAAAAAGCAAATGGCTGAATGAATTACAAATTGACAACAAAGTTTTGAAAAAAATTATTCTGGAGATCTATTATCCGAAATGTCCTTACGAATTATCAATTATGCCGATAGAAACGCTGGGGAATATTTATGAGCAGTTCTTGGGAAAGATCATTCGCCTAACTCCGTCGCATCAAGCAAAAGTCGAGGAAAAGCCGGAAGTGAAAAAAGCAGGCGGTGTCTATTACACTCCGCAATATATTGTAGATTACATTGTGAAAAATACTGTTGGCGAAAAGATAAAAAACAAATCACCGGAAAAAATTGATGAGATAAGAATTCTCGATCCTGCCTGCGGTTCGGGAAGTTTCCTTGTCGGCACTTATCAATTTTTATTAGACAATCGTTTGAAATATTATACTGAAAAATCAAATATAAAATCCGCATTGAAAAAAGGGATAATTTATCAAGTTGATGCGGAAACATTTCGTCTTTCGATCGAAGAGAAAAAATCAATTCTGTTGAATAATATTTTTGGTGTGGACATTGATAAACAGGCGGTGGAGGTGACAAAACTTTCGCTTCTGCTGAAACTTATGGAAGATGAAAACACCGAATCTGCCGACTCGCTTTTTAAACACAGCGACCTTCAACTTCTGCCGGATCTGTCTGACAATATCAAATGCGGAAACTCGCTCATCGGCTCTGATTTTTATGATAATACGCAGATGGATATGTTTGACGATACGGAGATCAGAAAGATAAATGTCTTTGATTGGAAAGATGAATTTGCGGGAATCTTGAGTAGCGATGGCCTGCCCCGAGCGGAGTCGAGGGGTTTTGATTGTGTTATTGGGAATCCGCCGTATGTGAAAGAATATACAGACAAAAGTGCATTCCAATTTAAAAAAGGGAAACTCAA
>JAYEIA010000156.1:0-10121 GCA_034659855.1 Bacteroidota bacterium | reverse complement strand
GTAATCTTCCGTTTGTAAATAATAGGCAACATGGTTGAAAAGTTTTTGCTTAACATGCACCGATTGCAGCTCCTCACTATAGGTTAAAAATCCTTTATACCATAAACCAATAAGTCTATTTTTTACTGTAGTAGGGCTTTTCCTTAGATATTCCGAAAACTGAGCTACTGTAAAATCTCTCGTATTATTTTTTAAACAATAATTCCTGATATCAAACAATGGGTTTCTGGTTTCGTACATTTGCAGTTTTTTAAACTCAATGGGGTCAAAGTACCGGTATGATCGAAATACAATTTTATCGGGCTTAATTAAATTCTTTATAAACAGTTGTTCGAATTCAATAGAATCCTCCATATTTTTATTGATTTCCATGCTGTATCCAAAATGAATTTTATTACTGCCCGAAATCCAATACATGGATTTCATATTGGTCTCCATTTTAGAGTAGCTGATCCGAAATAAATTATTTCCGACACCCGACTTTGTCCTTGCTACGGCAAATCCTCCGTCAGTAATATAATACCTGCAAGACGGGTGGGTTATAGAGTCGCCGTTAGCAATAAATATTTTAATAGCAGCATTCGTTGAGTAGTTAAATCCCATTTCCAAGGCTTCGGATTGAAAAAAGACTTGGTCATCTTTCAAAAATTGCATTTTTGCTTTATTTTCGGCACTTCCGCCAATAAGCAGGTTATACCCCCTGACTTTTATGCCGCCCACATATCTAAAATTAGGGTTGTTAGATTTTAAAATACTTTTTTTAGAATATGATTCAAATTGAGGATGATTTCCTTTTTTTTTGGACCAAGTTGATGCTTCATCTCTAAAATGTCCAAGCATGCCGTCTCGCAAAACTTTTGAATTATAATAGGTTGCAGAATCGGCAGTATAGTATGATTTTTTTAAATCGAGATCATAGGTTTTAAATTTTACACGTGCATTATTGTTCTCATATTCCTCCCATGTAGCATACCCTCCGAATCCCGAGAATTTTGTTGTCAGCGGGTTATATTTTCCCGAAGTATTGTATATTGTAAACGTATCCTTATCGGCATAGGTGCAGCTTAGATTGCCTTTGCCAATTTTAATCACAAATGAATTTGAATGTTCTGAATATTTGAAACCAATACTTGAAGAACCGGTTCTCCAACTTACCAATTTGTTTTTTCGCAAATATCCGTCAAGTATTGTATTTGTTCTTTCAATAAAGTTTGAAAAATCTGTAACCGTGGTTCCGGGCTCTTTGGATAAATAAACAGACATTGAGAGCCAATCGTTCAGCATTGTTCTTGACTTGTTATTGAGCTTTATTACTGATTCGGAGAAGGTATAAAATATGGTTTTGTTATAGGTTATTGTATCTCCCTTTTCAGATTGAACAGCTAATTGATCAATGGTCTTATTCGAAATTCTTCGATGGTCAATATAGTTCAATATAGTGAGTATGCGTTCTTTTTCAGCCATATTCATAGCCTCAAAAGTCCGGTAAAAATCTGAGGCAATACTGTCTTGCTCCGGAATATCTTGGTCGTCAAGTTCATCGGTGAAACTATCATACAAATTTTCTTCAGTATATGTGGTATCTTGAGAAAATATGCTTTGCGTAAACAGACAAAACAATCCGACGAATAATGCAAAATGTAATTTATATTGAGCCATTTTCTATTGGTTTTTATATCTTTGTTCTCAAATTGTAGTACAAAGTAAACATAACAGCAAAAAAGATGCCTGAAAAAGAGCAAAAACGTGAATTAAACTTTGAACGTGTTGTATTGATACTGTTGTATATTAGTATTATTACGTTGCTGACTTATGCCGTTATGGCTGTTATAACGCACTTTTCGTTGAATTATTCCATTCAAAACTATAGCTTTACGGATAGTCTGAAATCTGTTACAGATACCAATACAGCAATGTTCAAATTCTTTTTTTTGTTTGTTAAAGTCGAAGCCGGATTTACTGCAATTTCATTGTTTGTTTGGCAAGTAAAAAAATATATTCTTTAACCGTAATCGTTATGCTAAAATCCCCTTTTGTCTTCCTTGTTATTCTTCTTCAATTTATTGTATATGAGAGCTTTTCGCAAAAGCTTAAACCCCACGAATTTCCAAGAGGAGACTACCGGATAATGTTCTATAATGTTGAAAATCTGTTTGATATGGAAGATGACAGCTTAACATGGGATGAAGAATTTACGCCGGAAGGACCAAAATATTGGACTCCTCGTAAATATTATCAAAAATTAAAAAATATTTCCAAAGTAATCACCGCTGTCGGGCAATGGGAACTGCCCGAAATTGTAGGAGTCTGTGAAATTGAAAACCTCAAAGTGTTACAGGATGTAATCAGTAAAACCGGACTTAAAAACTCCCAATACCGAATAATACATAAAGAATCACCCGATGGAAGAGGCATTGATGTGGCTCTGTTTTACATGAAAAATAAATTTTCTCCCCTTGAATATGAAGCGGTTCCGGTTGTATATCCTTTTGAAGGATCACGTGCTACCCGAGATATACTGCGAGTAAAAGGGGTTTTGGCTTCGGGCGATACGATTCATCTGTTTGTAAATCATTGGCCTTCACGATGGGGAGGACAAAAAGTTACCGATCGAAAACGGGTGTATGCCGCTTCGGTATTAAAAAGAAAAACCGATTCACTTTTCTCGGCCGACAAGAACCCCAATATTATAATCATGGGCGATTTGAATGATTATCCGACCAATTCCAGCTTGATTCATACTCTTAAAGCAAAGACGAACTTTGACAATCCAAACGCCGAAGACCTTTATAATTTAGCCTGGCAACTCCAAGAAGTCAAAGCTAAAGGCTCTCATAAATATCACGGGGAATGGGGCGTGCTTGATCAAATAATAATATCCGGAACATTACTTACTCGAAAATCGGGACTAAGAACAAGTATTGATGATGCCCATGTTTTTGATGCCCCTTTTCTTCTGGAAAAAGATACCAAATATGTAGGGTACATAACAAACAGAACATATATAGGTCACCGTTATCACGGAGGTTACAGCGATCATTTACCGGTTTATATCGATCTTTTTATTGGGAAATAAATGTACAGTCATAAAATTAACAAATCAGTCAACAAAAAAAATCAAAATGCCTTCAAAAATCTTAATTGCCGACTTTGGTTCACAATATACACAGCTGATTGCACGAAAAATCCGAGAACTTAATGTGTATTGTGAAATTCATCCCTACAATAAGCTCCCTGAAATTGATGACCAAACCTTAGGGCTAATTTTTTCGGGAAGTCCTTTTTCGGTAAGAGATAAAAAAGCACCCAAAATAGACGCCGATAAATATAAAGGAAAACTGCCGTTGTTGGGTGTATGTTTCGGTGCTCAGTTTTTGGCTCAAGAGTACGGCGGAACTGTTTCTCCGGCAGAACATCGAGAATACGGCAAATCCGTTTTGCATCCCGGAGAAAACCCGGGAAAACTATTTAAAAATATTACCAAAGGTTCGGTCGCATGGATGTCGCATGCAGATACCATTGTGGAATTGCCCGATAATTTCTCAATAACTGCAAACACCGAAGACATAGAGGTTGGAGCTTTTGAGGTTGAAGGAGAAGATACTTTCGGCCTCCAATTTCACCCCGAGGTGTATCATACGGCCAAAGGAAAAACAATTTTGGAGAATTTTGTATTTGATGTATGCCATGCCCCGGCTGACTGGACACCGAAGGCTTTTACAGATACTGTTGTTTCGGAATTCAGAGAGAAAATTGGAGAAGAAAGGGTTATATTAGGTCTGTCGGGTGGGGTAGATTCCTCAGTTGCAGCGGTATTGCTCGACAAGGCCATCGGAGATCAGCTCTATTGTATATTTGTAGATAACGGGCTGTTGCGTAAAGATGAATTTGACACCGTTTTGGAATCCTACAAGCAACTGGGATTAAACGTAAAAGGCGTTGATGCTAAAGAGGATTTTTATCTTGCATTGGAAGGCATATCAGACCCCGAAAAAAAGAGAAAGAAAATTGGAAACAAGTTTATAGATATTTTTGATATTGAGGCTGCTCTAATCCCTAATGCGAAATGGTTGGCTCAAGGCACAATATACCCTGATGTTATAGAATCACAGTCGGTAAACGGGCCTTCGGCAACAATTAAATCTCATCACAATGTGGGAGGTTTGCCCGATTTTATGAAATTAAAAATTGCAGAACCCCTTCGATTGTTGTTTAAAGATGAAGTACGCCGAGTAGGCAAGGAACTTAAAATTCCGTTGAATATTCTCAACCGGCATCCATTTCCCGGGCCGGGGCTGGGAATAAGAATTTTGGGCGAAGTAACCCCACAAAAAGTAAGCATTCTCCAAGAAGCAGACGATATTTTTATTAAAGGATTGCATGAATTTAACTTGTACAATGAAGTTTGGCAAGCCGTAACGGTATTGCTTCCTGTAAAATCTGTGGGAGTTATGGGAGATGAGCGTACTTATGAAAACACGGTAGTTTTGAGGGCTGTATCTTCAACCGACGGAATGACTGCCGATTGGTCTCGCCTGCCTCATGACTTTTTGGCAACAGTTTCCAACCGCATAATAAATCGGGTAAAAGGGATAAATCGTGTGACCTACGATATTAGTTCAAAACCACCGGCTACCATTGAATGGGAGTAACCCTAAGCTTTTAAAAATATAAAAAACACATTATGTTTAATAATCATATCATCGCCGGTTTGGCCATTATTTTTGCAGGTCTGTTGGTCATCGTTTTATCTACACTATTGCGTTCATTCGGAATACCTGATATTTTATTGGGCTATTATACAGGGCCTTTGATTGTGTTAATCGGCACTGGGATTCTTATTTTCGGAAAGGATAAACCGGACGAATAGACGTATACTAATGGTTTAATTATTTAATGATACAATACCTTGCTATTCAACAAATATACTCTTTGTAAAAGTCGAGTTATTAAGCGTTTAAAGCATATAAGGACTATAGTTTAAACTGACGTTATTTTTCCGGAGGTTGAGCGAAGTCGAAACCGGTTTCGGGGATTATTTTGCAAACAACATGCTCAACCTCCGGAAATTAGAATATTGTCTTGTAAAAAAAAACTTATAATCTTCATATTCCAAAAAATACCTATTCTAAACTACAGCCCCAAAAACTACTATAAATTTAAAATTCAGAACATTACGCAATTAATTACGGTGGGGTAGAAATTTGCATTTTGTCAAAAAAAATATAATATGAATATGCGACATTGTTGATTACGTTTAGTCAGGACTTCCGGAATTATCGCACTTCTAATATATTCAGAAAAAAAAAGCGACAACTCCTGTAAGGAATTATCGCTTTATATTTGTGCTTAGGGATTATTATTTTTTCTTACGTTTTAATTCTTCTTGCTTTTTTGCCATTTCATCCAATCGTTTTTGAAACTTAGACTTCTTTTTCTTTTTCTTCTTATTTTGATTGAGTTTTTTCAGAATATCCTCTTCATTAATCATTCGTCGAATAATAAGTGTTTGCCCAATAGTTATTGTATTGGATAAAAAATAATAGAAACTTAATCCTGAAGAATAGTTATTAAACCAGAACAACATCATTAGAGGCATCAAATAAAGCATGGTCTTCATGCCCGGCATTGCATTTGACCCGCCGCTCATTTGGTTTTGATTCAGCATGGTACTGAATAACAAAGCCACCGCCATCAGCAATGTAAATAAACTGACGTGATCGCCGTAAAACGGGATTTCAAACCCGCCCGGAAAATCCCAAATTGTGTCGTAAGTCGATAAATCTGTTGCCCACAAAAAGCTCTTTTGTCTTAACTCTATAGATGCCGGAAAAAACCGAAACATAGCAATCAGGAACGGAAATTGAATAAGCATCGGCAGACAACCACCCATTGGATTTACTCCTGCTTTTTTGTATAAACTCATGGTAGCCTTTTGGCGTTCCATTGATTTTTCTTTCGGTATTTTCTTGTTGATTTCATTTATTTGCGGCTTTAAAACACGCATTTTTGCCGAAGAGGAATAGGACTTAAAGGTCAGCGGAAACAGTACCAGCTTAATAATCACTGTCATAATAATTATTATAACTCCGTAATTGGCAATATAAGAGCCTAAGAAGTTAAATAATTTAATGACAATAAATTGATTTATCCATCGAAATACAGACCATCCCAAAGGCAACATACGAGACATTTTCAACTCGTCACCTTCATGAACTTTAATGTTCTTCAGAATATCATAATCGTTGGGCCCAAAGTAATAAGCCATTTTAAAAGGTTCATTGGCAATGTCGGTGTAATCAATGCTTATATTACTCGAAACATTCTTCAGATAGACCTCTTGGGCTTCATCCTTGGTGTAACTGACTTCGGCTGAGGCAAACGGCTTATGCGTAATTAAGGCTGTACTGAAAAATTGGCCCTTATAGGATAACCACCTGACTTTTGTATCTATACTTTTCTCTTTATCGTCTGAAGTTTCACTCAGATAATCTACTTCATCTTCAAAAAATTTATAGTAAACCGTACTGTTCTGATTTTCCCAGTCTGACCCTTGTTCGTGTCTTCTCAATTTGCTGTCCCAATCAAGAGAAATATAGGTGGTGTTTTTGGGAATAATTTCTTGCATACCCACAAACTCTATATCAAAATCCACCATATAACTTTCGGGTGAAAGCCTATAGGAATATTCTAAATATTTACCGGGCCCGGCAGCTAATCTGAATTTCAGTTCTGTTTCAGAATTTTCAGCATTATAATTTGCCTGTCCCTTTACATTTTCAAAATAAAGTTCATCGGTACTCAACGCCATATTGTCAGCATAAAAAGACATGGCAAATGCGTTATCATTTCCTTTGAACAATATGAGAGGTTTGTCGTCGAATGTTTTAAAATTTTTAACTTCGGCATATACCGGGTAGGCTCCCTTCTTTGTAAATTTAATTTTAATGTATTGATTTTCGAGAGTTACAAGTTCATCACTTCCTGAGGAATATTTTGCAAAACGCCCATATTTTTTGTTTAATTCCTCATTAACTACTGAATCGGAAACGGTAGTGTCAACTTGGGTCTCAGAAATATTTGCAGTTTCATTATTAACTTGAGCCAAGGAGTCTTTTAAGGCTTGTTCCTTTTGAGCTATCCTTGCTGAATCTCGTTTCATTTCCATGGTCTTCATTTCTTCCTCCGAGGGGCGGGAAAAATAAGACCAACCAATCAAAATAAGAAAAATTAATACAAGACCTATAATTTGATTTTTATCCATAATTACTTTTAATTTTTTTCTGATGCTTTAATAAATTCAATAAATAATGGGTGGGGCTGTTCTACAGTACTGCTGTATTCCGGATGAAATTGAACACCTACAAACCAGGGGTGTTCTTTAATTTCTACAATTTCAACCAAGCCCGACTCCGGATTTATTCCGGCAGCAGTCATTCCGCCGGCTTCAAATTGTTTTAAATATTCATTGTTGAACTCATACCGGTGACGATGACGTTCACTGATAAAATCTGATTTATAGACCGTTGAAATTAGTGTATCTTTTACTAAGTTACAATCATAAGCTCCCAATCTCATCGAACCGCCCAAATCCGTAATATTTTTTTGTTCCTCCATAAGGTCAATCACAGGGTAGGGGGTGTTTCTGCGCATTTCAGTGGAGTCTGCATGTTTTAATTTAAGTACATTTTGAGCAAATTCAATCACCGAACATTGCATTCCGAGGCATATCCCAAGAAACGGAATTTTATTTTCTCTTGCAAATTTTACTGCCGATAATTTGCCGTCCATTCCGCGATGTCCAAAGCCCGGTGCAACAAGAATTCCCTGAAAACCCGACAATAAATCTTCCGGCTCCCCCTCTTCTAATTCTTCGGCATTAATTAGGTGTACGTCGGGTGTGAAATTGCTGACAGCCCCTCCGTGCAAAAGAGCTTCATTGATAGATTTGTAGGCATCGGGTAATTCGGTATATTTTCCCACAAGGGCTATTCGAACTATCTTTTTGGGGTATTTTATCTTGTTTACTAAGCCGGACCATTTCTCCAAATCAGCTTCTTTGGTGTTCTCCAAATGGAGTTTCTCCAGTACTACAGAGTCCAACTTTTCTTGCTTCATAAGCAAAGGCACTTCATAAATTGTACTGACATCAGCTGATTCAATAACTGATTCCAAATTAACATTACAGAATCTGGCCACTTTTTGCCTCACTTCTAAAGTTAGGGGGTGTTCTGTTCTCAGGACCAGAATATCCGGTTGTACACCATTCTCAAGCATGGTTTTTACAGAATGCTGGGTTGGCTTTGTTTTCAATTCTTTTGCTGCCGACAAATAGGGAACAAGCGTTAGATGAATGACAATATTACGTTTCGGTAAATCCCATCGTAATTGTCGTACAGCCTCAATATACGGTAAAGACTCAATATCACCAACCGTTCCGCCTATTTCTGTTATTACAAAGTCATAATTTTTCTTGCCCAGAAGTTTTATTCGGCGTTTAATTTCATCTGTAATATGCGGAATAATCTGAACTGTCTTTCCTAAATAATCTCCCTTGCGTTCTTTATTTATTACCGATTGATATATCCGTCCCGTAGTTACGTTATTGGCTTGCGACATGGGAGTATTTAGGAACCTTTCATAATGACCTAAATCCAAGTCAGTTTCAGCTCCGTCCTCTGTTACATAACATTCTCCGTGCTCATAGGGATTCAATGTTCCGGGGTCAATATTTATGTACGGGTCTATCTTCTGAATGGTAACGGAATAGCCTCGCAACTGCAACAACTTTGCCAATGATGCAGAAATAATTCCTTTCCCTAAAGAGGAGGTAACCCCGCCGGTTACAAAAATAAAATTGGTTTCTTTAAGTGACATATTGTTTGACATTTTCTAAAGGTTTACCAATTCTTGAATCATACTTCGGAATTTTTCAACTTCTTTTTCGGCATTCTCAATTTTCTTGGTAAACTCTTTTTTCATTCCCTCAGACCCTTTATTATCAGCAAAGAAACCCATGTTATTTTCCCAAAGTTTGATTTCTTTTGTTTTTTCTTCAACTTTACTCCTGAGTTTACCAATTTCTGCCAGTATTCTGCTTTCATCAGCACTCTCCAGAGCTTTTACTTTATCACTAAACTTCATAGCATTGGCCACGCTTTTATCAATGCCGGCATTCTCATACAGTTTTTCCATTGCCTCGCGATATTGCTCTTGAATTTTGTCTTTATCGCTTAAAGGTACAAAACCAATCTTGGTCCAACTTGTCTGAAAATCTTTGATTTTTTTAAGGTCTTCATCCTTTCCTTGTGTTTCATACTCAAGGATTTCCTGAACCAGTTTATTTTTCAATTCTAAGTTTTCTTCCTCACCCGATTTGCGTTGATCAAAGAAGTCCCGCTTATTCTCAAAAAAAGTATTGCAAGCCGCTCGAAATTTTTTCCATATTTTATCGGAATGCTTCCGAGGCACGGGGCCTATATTCTTCCAATCGCTCTGGATCTGTTTGAAAAACTTTGTTTCTTTTCCCCAGTCTGTACTGTCTTTTCTCTCTTCGGCTTGTTTGAGAAGCTCTTTCTTTTTTTCTAAATTTTCGCCTCTTGCTTCATTGACTTCTCTAAAATGCTCTCTCATTCCGGAGAAAAAAGAATCACAGGCTGAAGAAAATCGATTGTAAATGGATTGGTTATACTGTTTGGGAACATAACCAATATTTGACCACAATTTTTGATATTTTTGTACCAATGCAGAGGCTTTCTTCCAATCTGAATTCGATTTATACTCCCCACCGGCTGCCTCTTCAGCTTTGTCGCAAAGAAATTTTTTAGACTCTAAATTTTTTTCTTGCTGCTCTTTTATAAATTTATATTTCTCTTGGTGCTTGTCATTTATTACAGAAGTAGGCTTTTTAAATCGCTCCCATAATTCCTCTTTGACACTATTATATGCCGGACCGGTTTCTCTCCATTTGTCATGAAGTTTTTGCAGTTGCTTATGGGCATTTATAATATCTTCAACTTCTAAGAGTTTCTCAGCTTTAAGACAAAGCTGTTCCTTTTTTTCTGTATTTTTTTGAAGATCAAGATCTCTTAGTTCTTTATTTATTTTTACATAATTATAGA
>JAYEIA010000155.1:0-10189 GCA_034659855.1 Bacteroidota bacterium | reverse complement strand
TCCCCAGGCCAAAGGTTATATTTCCAGATTTGCCTGAGCCGGGGCTGCCGTATATCCCATTTTGATAATATGAATAATTCACTGTATCGGTTTCTGTATAATACTCTCCGTAATATCCCCATCGTTCATGCCCGAAATCGGGGCGATATGAAAAACCGACTCTGGGTTTAATGATATGTCTGAATGCTTTTACCACATCATTTTTAAAGTTAAATGTTCCGTACAGCGTGGTAGATAAGGGAGCCGAAAAACTAAAATCGAACGGATGATTAAGCCCCGACAAAGTATCAATGGCCACAGTTTGTACCAAAGAATCTTCGGCATTGGGCATATAGATGGCCCGTTTATTTATATACTTGGAATATAATCTTCCGGTATATGACACGGACGGAGAAAAGTTTACATGATTCAGAATTGTAAAGGAAGCACTAACGGGGACATTATATTTCAGACCATTCTCCATATTATACAAACTTTGCTTGGTAAATACCAACGAATCACGTGAGGTAAGACTGTTTTTCAGCGATGAACTAAACCCTACGCTTATTTTGTCATACCAATGAGTTGTGCCGCTCTTTGAAAGCATCTTAAAAGGATATTGACGATTCATATTCAAAGACATGGTTGGTAAATTCAGATTCACCATCTGTGTAGAGGTGTTTTGTGAAGCTGAAATATTTGAAGTAAAGTTAAAATCTGAGCCGGGTACTTTTCTTCGATAAGAGATATTAGAGGAGGTGGTATTATTTGTCAATTGCTCAATATTTACAGCGTTGAACGAATTGTGGCCTGAACTACCAAAATTTAAAGAAGCGGAAAATGTGCTGTTGGGATTGGCTTTTGAATCCTGATTATAGGAACCTTTCACCCAGAATGTTCGTGTACCGGTATAATTCGGGAGTATAGTTTCTCCGGACTGGTTGTGGCTGTACATTATATTTATATTTCCGGAATATTTGTAGCGCTTTTTAAACGATGTTCTCATATTTGCCCCCCAGCTTCCCAAAGAGTAAGCATCAAAAGTAAGTGCCGTATTCAAATAGTCATTTACAGCCCAAAAATAACCGCCTTGTCTGAGGTAGAACCCTCTACGCTCTTCTTCGCCGTATTCCGGAATGATAAAGCCGGAAGTGTTTGTTTTGGTGCTGGGGATATACCCAAACGGCAGACCGATAATTTTTAAAGGTATGTCGGCAATTACAAAATACATCGGGCCCGCCACTATTTTTTCACCGGGAATTACTTTGGCTTTTGTCAGTTTAATGTAAAAATGCGGATGATCCAGATTGCAGGTGGTGTACTTCCCGTCCATAATGTGGATTTCATTATTGGGATGACGCTTTGTTTTTTCCCCGTGAATATAACCTTCGGAATATTCCGTGATTACATCGTATATAATTCCTTTTTTGGTATTGAAGTTGTATTTTATGGATTTTGCTTTAAACTGCTCATTCCCGTCTTTGATTTGAGGTATTCCTTGCACAGTCCCCGTGCTGTCTTCAACACCTCGGGCAAATAAATAGTTTTCTTTGGTGTTTACTTCTACATAATCCGATGTAAGATCCATATCCTCTCCTTTAAGATTTGCTTCTCCGTGCAAATACATTTTTCCTGTTTGCATATCAAACAGCATGGAGTCTTTGGAACTGTAAGTTACATCGTAGGTCAATGCATCTTTAGAATACTTTGGTCCGGAAGCAATTGAATCCGAATTTGTTGAATCGTTCGGTATGGAATCTTCTGCAACAGCCGGTGTGTCGAGATGTATTGTTGAGTCAGGTGATATAATTTGAGCTCCGGAGATAAATGAGAAGAACACAACAATAAGGCCGGTAAAAAAAAACTTAAACATCATTGTCATGTCATTATCAATTAATATTGTAATTTTGTTTTGATTCAATATTAAAATATTAAAAACTAAGATTATTCGTTTTATTATAGGATTGGAATAACAGTTACGCAAAAGTATGCTTTTTCAATCATTATAAAAAGTTGATTTAAATTAATTATTGTTAAAAAATGAAAGTCAGCCACTTCTTAAAAGCATTAATTCTCATTATTGGTATAGTTTCAAGTAACGCAAGTTTTGCCGACTCCGGCAACTTAAGCCCCGCAAATAAACCTGTAAAAACTGTTGTAATAGATGCAGGACACGGAGGGAAAGACCCCGGTGCAAATATTGGTAAAATCCTGGAAAAAGATATTGCCTTGAAGATTGCTCTTAAACTGGGGGGATATATTGAAAAATATCTGAAAAATATAAAAGTTATATATACACGCAAGACTGACAAATTTATTGAGTTGCACGAGCGTTCGGCTATTGCTAATAGAAATAATGCAGATTTATTTATTTCCATTCATGTAAATGCCAGTACTCATAAACACGTGAGAGGGACATCGGTATATGTCATGGGGCTAAATAAAGCTGATGAGAACCTCGACGTTGCAAAGCGAGAAAATTCAGTGATATTGAAGGAGAATAATTTTAAAAAAAATTACAAAGGGTTTGACCCCAACTCTCCCGAGTATGAAATCATATTCTCTTTGTACCAAAATGCTTATCTCAATCAAAGTATCTTATTGGCTGATAAAATTACAAAGCAGTTTGCCCACAGAGCTTCCAGAAAAGACCGTGGTGTACGACAAGCCGGTTTGGTTGTGTTATGGAACTGCACAATGCCCGGAATTTTAGTGGAAACCGGATTTATTACCAACTCTTCTGAACGAAAATACTTGAACAGCGACTATGGCCAATCCATAATTGCATCAGCTATGTTTAGAGCTGTTCGAGCATATTTTGGCAAAAGTTACCGAAAATCGGAAGCTGAGATAAAGCAGTCAGAAAAACTGAAGCCCAAAGTTAGTGAAAATAATTCTTCAAACGTTATATTCAAAGTTCAAATTGCTTCATCGCCCAAGAAACTTTCTACAGAACCGAAGAACTTTAAGGGGCTTCAAAATATTGAACGCAAACATATCAACGGACGTTATAAATATTATGCCGGAAAATCGTCTTCATACACTGAAATACAGAAGTTGCAAACCGTTGCCCGGAAAAAATATTCCGATGCTTTTGTTATTGCACTCAAAAACAATAAACGTATCTCTATGAAAGAGGCTTTGGGAAATTAATTTTAATTTGTATTCTAAAAGTATATGTTTACATTTATCTTTTTGCAAACGGATACAGTTACTCCGTGTGCCGGTTCGGTATTTTTGTTTTCTAATGTATGTTCGTCAAAAAAAATGGTTAACTAATACTAAGCTCAATTATTCATAAACTTTCAATAGAAAGCAGTATAAAATATTGATTGAATTGATATTGTAACGATAAATTTAAATAATAAACCAGCCCAAATTTGGCTGTCATCATTTTTTGCAGAAAAACAATCAATAGGTTAATATACAGAAGCTTTCATTGAGGTTATTATTAATTCCCGAATTATTCGGGCTAACTGAAAACTCTGTAATAAGTTTAGGGTTTCATGTTTTTTTAGCGAAAGATTATTTAATAATTAGTTGATATGCAGAGAAATAAAATAATAAAAATAGGTATTTTCATCGTAATAACAGGTTTTTTATCCGTATGGGGATTTAGCTATCTCCAAAATAAGAATTTCTTTTCTTCGGATAAAATATATTATGCCGTATATGACAACATCAAAGGCTTGTCGCTTGCCGGCTCAATATATGTCAATGGATACAAGGTGGGTAGTGTAATCGGAATGGATTTCAAAAAAGATAATTCCGGACAAATCATTGTTGAGATGGCCGTGGATAATGATATAATTATTCAGAGAGGTTCCATAGCCGAAATAAGAAGTTTAGATCTCATGGGGACTATGGGAATTGCCATTATGCGAAATCAGACCGAAAGTAAAGTTTATGAACAAGGAGATACTTTATTGTCTGCCATCGAGGATAATTTATCGGAGCAAGTTAATAAACAGATTCTTCCGCTGAAAATCAAGACCGAAGAAATGATTTCTTCCTTTGATTCCGTATTAGTTATTGTCCGAGCAATTTTTAACGACCAAACCAGAATAAACTTACAAAAAAGCTTTGAACATATTCAACTGACTCTTAGAAATTTGAAGTCAGCAACGTTTTCCTTTGATAACATTTTGACAGAAAAAAGATCAAAAATTCAACAGATAATTGATGATACAGAATCAATAACTGCAAATATTGAGAACAATAATGAGGCAATCTCTAAAATTTTGAATAATTTTGCTTCTATTTCTGATACTATTGCACAGGCCGATATCGCAGGAACTATTATAAAAACTGAAGAAGCAATAAGTAGTTTGAACAAAATTGTACAAAAAACAGAAAACGGCGAAGGATCCCTCGGCCGGTTTATTGAAAATGACAGCTTATACAATAATTTGAATGAAGCTGCTGAAGATTTAAACCGGTTAATTGATGATATTGAGCGAAGACCCGACCGATATTTGCACTTTTCAGCCATAAGATTTGGCAGACCAATTTCAGAGAAAAAAAATATTACAGATACAATTCCGGAAAATTAATTCAGATGATTACCAAAGAAGACGCCAAGCAAAAAATTAAGACATTAAGGCAAGAACTCAATAAACATAATTATCTATACTACACGGAGGCTCAGCCTGAAATATCTGATGTGGATTACGATATGCTCATAAAAGAGTTGGAAAAATTAGAAGAAGATTTTCCTGATTTTTTTGATGAGTACTCCCCTACCCAACGTGTCGGAAATGATATTAATGAGGCATTCCGACAATCAGAGCATCAATATCCGATGCTGTCTTTGAGTAATACATACAATGAGGGCGAACTGATAGACTTTGATAAACGCATTAAAAAAATATTGGGAGAAGACGTGCCGTTTGAATATGTCTGTGAGCTGAAATATGACGGTGTGGCCATCAGTTTAATCTATGAAAACGGACGGCTACTTAAAGCCGTTACTCGAGGCGACGGAACAAAAGGGGATATTGTAACCGAAAATGTAAAAACCATACATTCCATCCCGCTGACTATCGACAGCGGAAAGGCAGAATACCCGGAAAATTTTGAAATGAGAGGTGAAATTTTTATGACCCGCAAAACATTTGCCTATCTGAATGAAAAACGGTCTGAAAAGAGAGAAACACCATTTGCAAACCCAAGAAATGCAACGGCAGGAAGCATTAAAATGCTTGATTCTAAAGTTGTGGCACAAAGAAAACTGGATGCTTTTTTATACTATATGCTTGCAAAGAATTTACCGTATGATTCCCACTTTGAAAATCTGAAAACTGCCGGGCAATTAAAATTTAAGGTTCCCGATAATTCGAAGAAAGTAAAATCCATTGATAAGGTTTTTGAATACATAAACTACTGGGATACTGCCAGAAATGAGTTAGGTTATGAAATTGACGGCGTGGTTATAAAGGTGGACTCCATCGCATTGCAAAAAAAACTCGGTGCTACCGGAAAGTCGCCGCGATGGGCCATTTCTTATAAATTTAAAGCCGAGTCGGCCGAGTCAGTTATTGAAAATGTAGAGTTCCAAGTCGGCAGAACAGGAGCAGTAACTCCGGTAGCTCACCTGGCACCGGTACAGCTTGCCGGAACAACGGTTAAAAGAGCTTCACTGCACAATTCAGACATTATCCGGTCTCTGGATTTAAGGTATAATGATACGGTGCATGTAGAAAAAGGCGGAGAAATAATTCCGAAAATAACAGCGGTAGATAAGACCAAGCGTACTGAGAATATGCCTCGGGTAAGCTATCCCAAAACATGCCCGGTATGCGAATCTCAATTGACAAAACTTCCGGGAGAGTCCGCCCATTATTGTCCCAATATATTAAGTTGTCCGGCGCAAATAAGAGGCCGACTGGAACATTTTATTTCTCGGAAAGCCATGGATATTGCCGGAGGAGAAGCAACCATTAAGGCATTGCATGAAAAAGGGTTGGTGGAAAATCCGGCCGACTTATATGCTCTCAGCCCGGAGCAAATATACACTTTGGAGGGTTTCAAAGAAAAGTCTTCTCAAAATTTGTATAAAAGTATACAGGGGTCTAAGGACATCCCGTTTGAACGCGTTCTTTATGCCCTGGGAATTCGCCATGTGGGCGAAAATGCGGCCAAGCTGTTGGTCAAAGAATTTAAGTCACTTGAATCACTGATGCAAGCTGACAAAGAAAATTTAATTGCCGTGAATGAAGTGGGAGATAAAATTGCCGAAAGTATTCTTTCTTTTTTTAAAAATAAGGACAATTTGTCAATTGTTGAGAAGTTGCAGGAGGCCGGATTGCGGTTTAATATAGATGAACAAGTCTATTCGGGCAACCGTTTGGAGTCGTTGAAGATTGTTTTATCCGGAACTTTTAAGAAGCATTCTCGAACAGAATTGAAGAAACTTATAGAAACTGAGGGCGGAAAAAATACATCTTCTGTATCAAAAAGTACTGACTTCTTTTTGGCCGGCGAAAATGTGGGACCCAAAAAAATGGAAAAGGTTGAAAAATTCGGCATAAAAATAATCTCAGAAGAGGATTTACTACAAATGATTAATTCATAAGAAAAAATAAATTAATAACGTACAAATAAACGACCGGTGAAATTATTAGAAAATTTTAAAAACAGTATCAGAAACTTTGTTATAAAAAATCAATTGAAGTCAAAACGCAACAAAGTTGAATTTCATAATCTTGAGACCGCAAAATCTATTCACGTATTTTTTGATGCTCGTACAGATGAAGATTACCAACCGGTGAAAGCATTTTTGTCGGAATTAAAAGAAATGGGCAAAAAGATTAAGGCTGTAGGTTACACAGAAAATGAGGAGCAAAAAGCTAAGTTTTTGTTTTTTAAAGAGGTAACCTTTATAAGTTCCAAAGATACCAACTGGTTTAGCAAGCCCGGCAAGGAGCTTAATAAAGAGTTAGAGGCCTACCCTGCAGATATATTTATGAATTTTGCTCCCGAAGATTGTTTTGCCGGGCGATATCTTTCGGCAGTTTCCAATGCTAAGTTTAAAGTTTCGGGAATTAAAGGTGACCTTGTGGCTGATTTCGTAGTTGAAACAGCAGAAAACAAAGACACCAAATACCTTATAGAGCAAACCAAACATTTTCTTAACACCATAAAAAAAGCATAATGATTACTACAACATTTTCAGGCACAGGCGTTGCCCTTGTTACACCCTTTGATGCACAAGGAAGTATAGATTTTGATGCATTAAAAAATATTATTGATCATGTGATAGAAGGCGGCGTGAATTTTTTGGTTGTCATGGGGACTACCGGCGAAGCGGCAGTTTTAACGCACTCCGAAAAAGAGGAACTTATAAGCCGCGTTAAAAAGTATGCCGGCAATCGAGTTCCGATAGTCGTGGGCATAGGCGGCAATAATACAAAGCTGCTGACTAATGAAATTGAAAATACGGATCTTGACGGAATAAGCGGAATATTGTCTGTGTCGCCCTACTACAATAAACCCACTCAAAAGGGGCTGTATAACCATTATAAGGCAATTTCGGAAGTCTCTCCGATTCCGATTATTTTATACAATGTTCCCGGTCGGACCGCCGGAAATATTAATGCTGAGACTGTTCTGCAATTGGCCAATGATTTCAGTAATATAACAGCTGTAAAAGAAGCCTCGGGAGATATGTCTCAAATCATGCGAATAATAAAGAATAAACCGGAGGGTTTTCAAGTTATTTCAGGAGATGATGCCATTACACTGCCGTTGATTTCTATTGGAGTTGAAGGAGTTATATCGGTAACTGCCAATGCTTTACCAAATCAATTTTCAAATATGGTAAATTTTGCTTTGGCCGGAGAATTTGCAAAGGCTAAAAAGGAACACTATAATTTTATCGAATTTACTGAAGCTTTATTTAATGACGGAAATCCGGGAGGTATCAAAGCGGCTCTTGAAATATTGGACTTATGCAAACAGCACATGAGAAATCCATTGGCACCGGTGACCAACTACACTTACATGAAAATAAAAGAAAATTTGAAAAAAGTGATTTGATTAATGCATCTGTGAATCTACCCAATTTAAAACATCAGAGTGATTTTTGAAAAACTTAAACGGAATTCCAAATTTTTTCAAGGAATTCATTATTTGATTCATATAATAGCGTTTCAGTATATTTGCATTTACAACAAACCCGGCACGCTTTATCCCGGCGTAAATCCCTCGCTGTAGGGTTTCATCGGTAAACCATTTGCGCAACTCAACAGAAATAGGCGGCTGTAGTCTTACATCTGCCATATAATTTGGAATATTTACGGGGTAATTTTCTTGATACCTAATGGCGGTATTGAAAGTTTCTTTATAGATCCTATCAGTTAACGGAGCCGGCTTCCATATCACGGCAATCATCATTCGATTTACATCGTGGTAAAGATGGCAGTTTGCCGTATTCTGTATGTCAATAATTTTTGTCATATGTACTTAAACAGCTTATTTGTTTTATAAAGGTACAAATTATATTCATGCAAAAACAAGCGGTTAGTTTGTTTTTGACTAATGGCGTAAAATAGAAGTTCAGCATTTTTCCGTATCTTAATATTGTTATATTACTGATAATTAGTTAAATTATTGCACCATTATATCATTAAATAATTAAACCATTTAAAGTATAACTATTCAAAGATAAGTGCATTGTCGTCGGGATTCATATCCGGAATGTGCTTGGTATCTGTTTCAATTTTTTTAAAATTTCCTTTCGGCAAATTGATTTCGATAAAATTGCTGTCCGTTTCAGTCCACCGTTGTGCTTTAATAAAAATCTCCTCTGTTGAGCCATCATCGTGATATAGCTTGAGCCGGACAGGAACCGGAAGTTCGCCTTTTTTGTGAACCTTTAATTTTCCGGATTCCGGTATACCCAAAGCCATGTCGGCTGTGCCGAGTTCAAAGAACCAGGGTTTCCAAAACCACGCCAGATCCTGCCCTGAAACTTCATTCATGGTATTGAAAAAATCAAATGCTTTGGGATGTTTTCCTTCCCAGCGTTTAAAAAAAAGCTGAATACCTTTGAAAAATGTTTCTTCGCCCAACTCCTGCACCAGCATATAATAAGCTACTGCCGGCCGGTTATAGGCATGATTGCGATAAGCATAAATCCCTGTATTCTCCGACGGATATATCATCGGGACATCATTGAAACTCCCGGCTTCTTTAACATAATTGGCGACCATTGTTTCAAAAAAAGTTCGTTTTTCCGAAGTAGAAAATTTATCAGAAAAATATCTCGGAAAGAAAGTTATTAATCCTTCATCAATCCAAGCCAGTTTTTGTTCATCAAGTCCTGTTGCAAAAGGGAAATAGCTGTGCCCTACTTCATGTGCTGTAAGATACAGAGTCTTATTTCGTGTACTCGCTTCGCCGTCATTTACCATACCCGGAAATTCCATTCCGCCGCCGCCGTTAAAAGCTGTAATCTGAGAGTATGGATATGGTATTCCCGGAATTTTTTCAGAGTAGTAAGGAACCATTTTTGTTAAAATATCGCAGACTTCATAAAAATTCTTTGATTTTGGATCATAGGCCGATTGAACAAATACATTATTCTCCCCATTACTTGTCATCGCGGCATCCCAATAGTAGCTTTTGCTTAATGAGAAGGCAAAATCGGGTGTTTGGTCGAGAGTAAATTTCCATTGGTGTGAGCTTCCCTTTTTCTGAATCTGAGCATTTTCTGCTCGGTCTTCTTCTCCGATTATGCTGACGGCCTCCGATGATTTTTGAGCCTTTTGATAACGGTTGTAATATTTTTCGGTAAATATTTCTTCTGCATTTTGTAATATTCCGTTTGCCCAAACCGTATATTCCGAAGGAGCAGATATTTCGACATTATAATTTCCGAAGTCATTATAAAACTCGTAACGTCCGGTATAGCTGTGAGTATCCCACCCAACGATGTCATCATAAACCGCAATTTTAGGGAACCAATAGGCAATAAAATAATTTTTGTCGCCATACATTCCGTTTCGGATAGTTGATTTTTTTGCAATGGGTAAACTCCATTTTACCTGAACCTCAAGCGTTTTGCCGGGAGTCAATTTTCGGGGAAGCTGTATAACCATCAACGCTCGATTATTAATATAGTAGGGAGCTTTTAGTTGAATAGTTCTGCCGTCAACTGAAATCGACTGTATATCTATTCCCTCATGTATATCTGCAGGGCCGGCATCCC